>JBOGGR010000310.1:0-17301 GCA_050744025.1 Acidimicrobiales bacterium | reverse complement strand
GGTTCGCCTCCTGCCGCCTCCCCGAGCTCTTCGCCGGGCTGGAGCGGGACCCGGCCGGCTTCCCCGTCCAGTACCTGGGGGCCAACGTCCCCCAGGCGTGGGCTTCGGGCGCCGTGGTCCACCTGCTGACCGTCCTCCTCGGGCTCGAGGCCGATGCCCCGGCCCAGCGCCTGCGCCTTCGCCCTGCCCTGCCCGACTGGCTCTCCGAGGTCCGCCTCGAGCGCCTCACGGTGGGGAAGGCCTCGGTGGACATCCGGGTCACCCGTGGAGAGGACGGCAAGCATCACCTGGACGTCGGCCGCCGGCAGGGAAAGCTCGAGGTCACCCTCTTCGACCGGGACCCGGTGCCGGGCGAGCCATGATCGCGAGGGGCCTTCGAGGTGGGTCGGTCAGACGACCCGGATGGTTCGCCGGATGTTCAAGGCCTGGAGCAGATGGTGGATGTCGCCCGGGTCCGAGGTGAGCACCTCGCACGCGGGACGGTCCTCGGCGGTCAGGGCCACCAAGGCATCGAGGACATCGGTGGTCCTGGTCCGGCCGAGCAGCTCGCCAGCCCGCCGTGACGTAGGCCCATCGGCTGGGACCAGCTCGGCGCCGGACAGCACCCCGGCCAGGCGAGCCTGGCGGGGTCCCCCCCTCCACGCCTGGGCGATCACCGGGGCCGGCACCACGGGTCGCTCCCCAGCCCGATGGACCTCGGTGAGCAGGGCCCAGACCTGGCGGTCCCCCCGATCGAGAGCGATGAGCGCCCCCGCATCGAGGATCCTCACGCGGCCGGGGGTTTGCGCCGAGTGGCCGGCTTCCAGGCCGTGCGGGCCCTGGCCGCGGCGATGTCCTCGTCGGTGATCGGGCCCGCCTCGGCCTCGTACTCGGCGATGACGGCAGCCAGGCGCTCTCGGCTGAGGCGTTCGGCGGCGGCCTGGGCGATCCAGGAGCTGACGCCCCCTCGACCAGCCCTGACGCGCACCTCTTCCACCAGCTCCCCGGGAAGGGTGACGGTCAACCTGGGCATTCCGCGATTCACCGAGCCAGTATGACACAAGTCCTACTATGCCGCGCCGAACGGTGTCGCAGTGGAGACGGCGCCCCAGGTCGAGCCCCTCGTCGGCCCGTCAGGGTCTCCCCGAGGCGTCACCTCCGAGCTCCTCCAGGGCCATCTCGGGATCGGCCAGCCTGGCCGGGTCGACCGGCCGGCCGGAGCGCACCAGCGCCTGGATGGCGTCGGTGACGTCCCAGACGTTCACGTTCATCCCGGCCAGCACCCGCCCGCCTCCCATCCAGAAGGCGATGAACTCGCCCCCCGACGGGTCGCCCCGGAAGACGACCTCGTCGTAGCGGCCGCCCCCGACGTAGCCCGAGTACTCCATCCCCATGTCGTACTGGTCGGAGAAGAAGTACGGCACCCGGTCGTATGGAGTGGGCCGCCCCGCCATGTTGGCTGCTGCCGCCGGGCCCTGGTTGAGGGCGGCGGACCAGTGCTCGAGGCGCAGGTGGGCGCCGAGGTGGGGATAGTAGGCGTTGGCCACGTCGCCGGCGGCGAACACGTCGGGGTCGGAGGTCACGAGGTGCTCGTCGACGACGACCCCATTTCCCAAGGACAGGCCGGCAGCCTCGGCCAGGTCGGTGTCCGGGGTGATCCCCACCCCCACCACGACGGCTTCGGCCTCGACCAGGGCGCCGTCGCCCAGGCGGACCCCGCTGGCACGCCCGCCTTCGCCGGTGATCTCGGCGACGTGGACGCCCAGTCGCAGCTCGACCCCGTGGTCACGGTGCAGGGCGGCGTAGATCCCGGCCACCTCCCGGCCGAGCACCGCGAGGAGCGGCAGCTCGGCGACCTCGAGGATCGTCACCTCGCACCCCGCGGCCCGGGCCGCGGCCGCCGTCTCCAGGCCGATCCAGCCCGCCCCGACGACCGCCACCCGCCCGGCCCCGGCGAAGGCCGCCTTCATCGCCTCGCAGTCACCGACCCGTCGCAGGTAGAGCACGCCGTCGAGGTCGTCGCCGGGCACGCGGAGGTGCCGTGGGGACGAGCCGGTGGCGAGGAGCAGCTTGTGGTATCCGATCCGCTCGCCGCTCGCGGTGACCACCTCGTGGGCGGCCCGGTCGATGGCCGTGACCCGGGCGCCGAGGCGCACGTCGACCTCGTGCTCGTCGTACCAGCCCTTCGGGTGGACGTAGATCTTCTCCTTCTCGGACTTGCCCAGCAGGTAGTCCTTCGACAGCGGAGGGCGCTCGTAGGGACGCTCGGCCTCCTCGCCGAGGAGGACGATCCGGCCCTCGAAGCCCTCGGTGCGCAGCCCCTCGGCTGCCTTCGCCCCGGCCAGGCCGGCGCCCACGATCACGAATGCCTGCTCCTTGCTCACGACGTCACGTCCTTGTCGGTGGGGAGGCGGCGGGAGAGCCCGGCCGCACCGGCACAGCCTACGATCCGCCGGGCGCTGCGCCCGGGCCCTCCTCCTCGAAGCGGTAGCCCATGCCGGGCTCGGTGACGAAGTACCGCGGCCGGGGAGGGTCGGGCTCCAGCTTCCGGCGGATCTGGGCCATGAAGACCCGCAGGTAGTCGGTGTCCCGCTCGAACTGGGGTCCCCTCACCTCGCGCAGCAGGTTGGCCTTCGAGACGAGCTTGCCCCGGTGGCGGACCAGCACCTCGACGATGTGCCACTCGGTGGGGGTGAGGCGGACCTCCCTGCCGCCGGCCAGGACCCGCCTGCTCGAGAGGTCGATGGTGAGGTGGGCGGTGGCGACGACGGCCTCCTCGACGGCCGGCGTCGTCCTGCGCAGCGCCGCCCGCACCCGGGCAAGCAGCTCGTTCATGCCGAACGGCTTGGTCACGTAGTCGTCGGCCCCCGCGTCGAGCGCGTCCACCTTGGCCTGCTCGCCGTGGCGGGCCGACAGGACGATGACAGGGACCGCCGTCCAGGCCCGCAGCCCCCGCAGGACCTCGGTCCCGTCCATGTCGGGGAGGCCGAGGTCGAGGACGACGACGTCGGGGTGGTGCCGGGCCGCCGCGTCGAGGGCCGACGGGCCGTCCTCGGCCAGGTCGACGCTGTAGCCCCGGGCCCGGAGGCTGACGCCGAGGGCCCGGAGGAAGGGCACCTCGTCGTCGACCACGAGGATCCTGGTCATGAAGGGTCGAGGCCGACGACCATCGTGACCCCTCCGCCCGGGGTGTCCTCGAGGCCGAGCTCCGCCCCCATGGCCTCGGTGAATCCACGGGCCACGGCCAGCCCGAGGCCCACTCCCGTGCCCTTGGGGCTGTCGCCCAGACGTTGGAAGGGCTCGAAGATCCGGTCACGGTCGCCTGCGGCCACACCGGGGCCCCTGTCCACGACCCGCAGGTCCACCCGGCCGGCCACCGCCCCAGCCTCGACCCGCACGCGCTCGCCCTCGGGGGAGAAGCGGAGGGCATTGTCGATCAGGTTGGCCACCACCCGCTCGAGCAAGGCAGGGTCGGCGCGCACCTGGGGGAGGGTCTCGGCGACGTCCACCTCCACCTTGCGGCCCTCCGCGGACAGGCCGACGAGGGCGGCGGAGACGACCTCCTCCAGGGCAACGGGCTGGCTCCGCACGACGACCGCGCTGGCCCGCAGCCGGCTCATGTCCAACAGGTTGGCCACCAGCGTGTTGAGCCGGTCGGCCTCGGCGTCGATCGTCGCCAGCAGCTCCCTGGCCGCAGCCGGCTCCCAGGCGACGTCGTCGGAGAGCAGGCTGGTCGCGGCGGCCTTGATCGAGGCCAGCGGGGTCCGGAGGTCGTGGCTGATCGCTGCCAGCAGGGCCCCACGAAGCTCGTTGGCCTTGGCCTGGGCGGCGGCGCTGGCCGCCTCGGCCCCGAGGCGCCGGCTCTCCAGGGCGAGGGCCAGCTGGGCCGCGAAGGCGTTCAGCACCCCCCGGTCCTCGGCCGTCAGCTCCGGGGCCGCGAGGGCCAGGCGGAAGCCCGGGCCGAGCGGGAGGACGAGGGACGCCTCGCTCGGCAACGACGGAGCCCGGCGGCCCGACGCGGCTTCCACCTTCCAGCTGCCCCCGTCCTGGCGGAGCAGGGCCACCCCCTCGGCGGAGAAGGTGGCGGTGAGGTTGGCCACCAGCTCGGGCATGGCGTCGTCGCCTCTCAGCAGGGACCCCGCCATCCCGGCCAGGGCCTCGGCCTCGCTGCGGGCCCTCCGGGCGTCGGCCGACCTCCTGGCCGCCAGCCCGACGAGGGCGCTCACCACGCTCCCGACGACCACGTACGCGATGAGGGCGGAAACCGACTTCACGCCTGCGATCGTGAAGGTGTGGAGAGGCGGGACGAAGAACCAGTTGAGAAGCAGGAAGGCGGCCGCGACGGTGGGCAGCGCCGGCCACACGCCCCCGACGGTGGCCACGGCCACCACCACGAGGAGATAGGAGGGCAGGGCGCCTGGGAAGCCGACCTGGCTGCGGACTCCCGTGAGCAGCAGGGTGAGGAGAGGCAGGGCCACGGCAGCGAGCACGAAAGCCGCCAGCTGGCGGCTCCGCGGCAGGCTGGACCGGGGACGCAAGGCCCGTGAGGGAGGTGGGGGAGCCCCCGCCCGGCCCGGGGAGATCACGTGGACGTCGAGGGCGCTGCCGGACTCCCTCACCACCCGGTGGAGGACCGAGCCCCCGGTGAGGCGCCCCAGCCGGGACCGGCCCGTGGCTCCGAGGACCACCTGCGTCGCGTTCTCGGCCCGGGCCACCTGGACGAGGGCCCTCGCCACGTCCCGCCCCACCACTTCGCGGTAGGTGCCGCCCAGCTCCTCGAGGAGGCGCCGGTGGGAGCCGAGGGCCTCCGAGGCGAGAGCCCCGGCCCTGGCCGTGGTGCGCACGTGGACCCCCAGCAGCTCGCCCCGGCTCCGCATGGCCATCCTCGCCGCCCGCCGGACGAGCACGTCCCCGCCCGGTGCTGCCGTGAGCGCCACCATCACCCGCTCCCGGGTCTCCCAGGGGGCGGTGACGACGTGGCGCTCACGGTAGGCCGAGATCCCTTCGTCGACCCTGTCGGCCAGCCACAGGAGAGCCAGCTCCCGGAGGGCGGCCAGGTTCCCGGGCCTGAAGTAGTTGGCCACGGCGGCGTCGACCCGGTCCGGCGGGTAGACGTTGCCATGGGCCATGCGCCGGCGCAGGGCCTCGGGGGTCATGTCCACCAGCTCGATCTGGTCGGCCTGGCGGATCACGTCGTCGGGGATGGTCTCCGGCTCGGAGGCGCCGGTGATCGCCTCGACCACGTCCCTCAGGCTCTCCAGGTGCTCGATCCCCACGGTCGACACGACGTCGATGCCGGCGGCCAGCAGCTCCTCGACGTCCTGCCAGCGCCGTGGGTGACGGCAGGCGGGAGCGGGGACGTTGGCGTGGGCCAGCTCGTCCACCAGGGCGACCTGCGGGGCCCGGGCAAGCACGCCATCCAGGTCCATCTCCTCGACCACCCGGCCGTCGCGCTCCAGACGCAGGGGGCCGACGACCTCCAGGCCCCGCACCTGGTCGGCCGTGTGCGGGCGCCCATGGGCGTCGGCGACTGCGACCACCACGTCGGTGCCCCTCTCCCTGCGCCGCCTCCCCTCGGCGAGCATGGCGTAGGTCTTGCCCACGCCGGCCGCTCCGCCCAGGTAGATGCGCAGATGGCCTCGCACCACGGGCTTCTCCTCATGTCCAGGCGCTTCCGGCCCTCGCGAGGGAGCCTGCCCTACCACGCCCCTACCTTCCCATGCCTGCCGGGCCAGGGCCATGCACGAGAGGCCCAGCGGCCCGTCAGGGCGTTCGGGTCGCGTGAGGATCGCCCACCTGGGCGTTCGGGTCGCGTGAGGAGCCCGCAATCGCTCTCGCCCCGCCGGTAGAACCGGCCGCATGGCTGCCGACGGTCGTGCCTCTCGGGGCCGTCCATGAGCGGGCCGCCGGGCCCGCTGCCCGCGCTCGAGTCGCTCGACCTCCCGGAGTCCCTCGGCTACCACATCAAGAACAAGCTCCTCGGCCCTCCCCTCAACACGTCCCGGCTGCGCACCGAGAGGCTGTCGAACGCCACGGCCATGGGCGTGCTGTCCCCGGACTGCATCTCCTCCTCGGCCTACGGCTCGGAGGAGATCCTGCGGGTCCTCATCCCAGTGGCCGGCGTGGCGGCCTTCAGCCTGGTCCTGCCCATCACCGCCGCGATCATCGGGGTCCTCGTCCTCGTCACGCTCTCCTACCGGGAGGTCGTGTCGGTCTACACCAAGGCCGGCGGCTCGTACGTGGTGGCGAGGGAGAACTTCGGGCCCAACGTCGCCCAGGTCTCCGCCGTGGCCCTGCTCATCGACTACACCGTGACGGTGGCCGTCCAGACCGCCGCCGGGACGGCCGCTCTGGTCTCGGTGGCCCCCCGGGCCCTCCGCCCGTACCAGACAGTCATCAGCGTCGTCGTGGTGGTCCTGCTCTGCTACGGCAACCTCCGGGGGATACGCGAGGCGGGCCGGTCCTTCGCCCTGCCGACCTACCTCTTCTCGGTCTTCCTCGGCGCGGTCATCGTCATCGGCGTGGTGCGGGTGGCCCTGGGCGACCTGCCCGTCCTGTCGGTCCACGCGGCCGGGGCCGTGCACCTCCTCCCGGGGCGCCACCCGAGGACCGGCATCTTCGCCGGGGCCGGGCTGTTCTTCGTCCTCAAGGCATACGCCAACGGAGGGTCCGCCCTGACCGGCCTGGAGGCCATCTCCAACGGGGTCAGCGCCTTCCGCCCCCCCGAGGGGCGCAACGCCCGCAGGGTCCTGGTCGTGATGAGCGCCACCCTCGGCTCCCTGGTCCTCGGGGTCTCGGTGCTGGCGCACTTCACCCACGCCATCCCCTACGTCTCCGGCGCTCCCACGGTCATCTCGCAGGAGGCCAAGCTGGTGCTCGGCGGGGGCCCCGGCATTGCCCTCTACTACCTGTTCCAGCTGGCCAGCCTGCTGATCCTGTGGACGGGGGCGAACACCAGCTTCAACGGGTTCCCCTTCCTCGCCAGCTTCGTGGCCGAGGACTCGTTCCTCCCGCGGCAGCTGACCAGGCGGGGGCACCGCCTGGTCTTCTCCAACGGCATCGTCGTGCTGGCCGTGGTGGGGATCCTCCTCCTGGTGGCGACCGGCTCCAACGTCGACGCCCTGATCGCCTTCTACGCCATTGGCGTGTTCACCGGCTTCACCATGGCCGGAGCGGGCATGGTGAAGTACCACCTGTCCCACCGGGAGGCCGGCTGGCGGTGGAAGACGGCCGTCAACGGGAGCGCGGCATGTGTATCGGCGGCGGTCGTCCTCATCTTCGCGTCCACCAAGTTCTTGCAGGGGGCATGGGTGGTCGTGGTGGCCTTCCCGGTCCTGATGTGGATCCTGATCCGGCTCAACCGCCAGTACCGCCGGGAGGCCGAGCGCCTGGAGCGGGGCGCCGCTCGCGCCGCCGAGGCCCCGGTCCTCCGCCGGCACGTGGTCCTGGTCTTCGTCGCCCGGCTGGACCTGGCCGCGGCCAGGGCCGTCCGCTACGCGAGGACCCTGCTCCCGGACCAGCTGCGGGCCGTCCACCTCGTCCTCGACGAGCAGGTGGCCGACGAGCTGCGCCACGAGTGGGAGCGCCTGGGCCTGCCCGAGAGGGTCACCCTGGAGCTGCGGGACTGCCCCAGCCGCCGCCTCGTGCGCGACGCCGTGCTGGTGGTGGCCCAGGCCCTGGCGGAGGGGGACACCGAGGTCAGCGTGCTGCTGCCCCGGCGGGCCTACGCCCGGGGCTGGAGCCGGCTCCTGCACGACCGCACGGCCGACCGCCTGGCCGGCCAGGTGAGCCGGCTCCCCCACGCCAATGCCACCATCGTCCCCTTCCAGGTGGAGGCCGAGCCCCTCGCCGGGCACCCGGCGGCGGGGGGGAGGGCCCGCCCGCCCACCTCCCCGCCCACCTCCCCGCCCACCTCCCCGCCCACCTCCCCGCCCACCTCCCCGCCCATCTCCCCGCCCACCTCCCCGCCGGCCGGCACCGTCGCCATCGGGGAGGTCCGATGGCGCGAGAGGGCCAAGGTGGCCGGCCAGGTGCAGTCGGTGCAGGTCCAGCCCCGCGGGGGCACCCCCCGACTCACCGCCACCCTGGTCGACGACAGCGGGGGCCTCACCCTCGTGTTCGGCCGCCGGGAAGTGGCCGGGCTCACGACCGGTGCCCACCTGGTGGCCGAAGGCATGGTCAGCGAGGCCAACGGTCGGCTGGCCATGCTCAACCCCCTGATCGAGCTGCTGGCGCCCGACGACGACGGCCCAGGCGCCACCCGCAGCTGAGCGGGCGCCGCCCACGGCCGACCCGGCGCTGCCCACGGCCGACCGGGCGCCGGCGTGCTATCAAGGCCCTTATGGACCTCGGCCTGTTCATGTTCCCCACGCACTACGCCATCAGCCCGGTGGAGCTGGGCCAGGCGGCGGAGGAGCGCGGCTTCGAGTCGCTCTTCTTCCCCGAGCACACCCACATCCCGGTGAGCCGGCAGACGCCGTACCCGGGCGGTGGAGAGATCCCGAAGATGTACCTGCACACCTACGACCCCTTCGTCGCCCTGTCCGCCGTGGCCAGCACGACCAGCCGCCTCAAGGTGGGTACGGGGATCTGCCTGGTCGTCGAGCGCGACCCGATCACGCTCGCGAAGGAGGTGGCCTCGCTCGACCACCTCTCGGGAGGCCGCCTCCTCTTCGGGGTGGGGGCGGGCTGGAACCGGGAGGAGATGGCCAACCACGGCACCGACCCCCGCACCCGGATGGCGCTGATGGCCGAGCGGGTCCACGCCATGCGCCGGATCTGGACCGAGGACGAGGCGACCTACCACGGCCGCTTCGTGGACTTCGATGCGATCTGGTCGTGGCCCAAGCCGGCCCAGCGGGGGGGCCCGCCCGTGCTGGTCGGGGGGATGGGGCGCAAGGTGCTGGACCGGGTCCTGGACTTCGGGGACGCCTGGCTGCCCCAGAACGTGACGCTGGAGAGGATGGGCCGCTTCGCGGAGCGTGCGGCCGAGCTGGAGCGCCGGGCGGCCGAGGCCGGCCGGGACAGGGTGCCGATGACGATGTTCGCGGCCCAGCCCGAGCCGGCGGCCATCGAGGCCTACGCCGAGGCGGGGGTCACCCGCTGCCTGTTCGCCCTGCCGGCGACCGGGCGCGACGAGGTGCTGGCGGTCATGGACCGCTACGCAGAGCTGGCGCCTGGCCGGTGATCGAAGGGGAGGCCCGGCGCCGCTTCTGCCGGGCCAGGGTGGCGCGCCTGGCAACCGTCGCAGCCACCGGCCAGCCCCACCTCGTTCCCGTCACCTTCGCCTGCGACGGGGAGACGCTGTACAGCGCGGTCGACGACAAGCCGAAGAGCTCGAGGCGCCTGAAGCGCCTCGGCAACATCCGGGCCAACCCGGGGGTCAGCCTCCTCGTCGACCACTACGACGAGGACTGGGCCGCCCTGTGGTGGGTCCGGGCCGACGGTCGGGCTCGGGTCGAGGAGTCGGGCCCGGCCCTGGAGCTCGCTCGTGAGCTGCTGGGGGACAAGTACGCCCAGTACCGGCTGGCGCCTCCGGGCGGGCCGGTGGTCGTCGTCGAGGTGAGGGGCTGGCGGGCCTGGTCGGCCGGGGAGCCCGGGCCATGAGTCGCCGGGCCGAACGGGCCCAGAGCCCGAGCCGAGGTTGCGGCGAGCCGGGGGAGAGGGGTGAGAGGGAGGGCCGCGAGCCCGAGGTGGCTGCGAGCCGGAGTCAGCGGGCGGCGCCCACGCCGCCGTCGCGCTCGGTCTCGACGTAGCCCCGGCACCGCTGGCACCAGCTCACGAGGGGCTCGGCCCCGGTGTCGGCCGGGTGGACCAGGGCCCCGCACGACCGGCACCGGTAGATGGGGGAGGAGGGCTCCCGGGTCGTGTCAGCCACGGCGCCCATCGTACCGTCGGCAAACCCTGGCTCCCCGCCACCCCCGGCTACCCCCGGCCACCCCCGGTCCCCTCCGCCACGCCCGGCCCCCCCGGCCCCCCGCTACCCCCGGCCACCCCAGCCGCCTCCGAGTGCCGGCGGGACCGGGAGGTCGTAGCCTGTCGGCGTGCGCCGCAAGGGGATCCTGCGCGAGAACCTGTCGCTGCACCTGGTGGCTGTGTTCGCCGTGGCCTGCTGCCTCGCCGCCACCTGGTGGCAGCTGAACCGGGCGCTGTCGGGCAACGGCCTGAGCTGGGCGTACACGTTCGAGTGGCCGTTCTTCGCCGCCTACGCCGTGTTCATGTGGTGGAAGCTCCTCCACGAGGACTCGGACCGGGCCAGGGCCGCACAGGCCGGGCCCCGGCGGATGGGCGGCCCCGCCCGCCCGGCTACCCCGCAGGACGAGGAGGAGACGGCCAAGCTGGCCGCCTACAACGAGTACCTCGCGTCGCTCGCCGCCGGCGACGCCCAACGCCGGCTCGTGCAACGCCGACCGTCGGACCCCTGAGACGGCCGCCTCCGGGCGCCGGCCGGGCGCCCGCCCCCCGGCTCAGCTCCGGTCGAGCCGCGGGACACTGACCTCGTCGACCACGAGCTTGATCGCGGCGGCGACCGGGATGGCGACGATGGCGCCGATGATGCCGAGGAGGGCCCCGCCCAGGACGACCGCGACCACGGTCACGAGGCCCGGCACCTTGACCGTGCGGCCCATGATGCGGGGGGTGAGCAGGTAGTCCTCGAGGAGGCGGTAGAGGAGGTAGAACGCCGCGGTGCCGATGGCCACGGGAAGGGACACGGTGAGCGCGACCAGGGCGACGACGAGCCCGCCGACCGTCGACCCCACGATGGGGACGAGGTCGAAGAGGGCCACGAGGAGCCCCAGCAGCAGGGGGTACGGGATGCCGAAGATCTCGGCCCAGATCCAGGTCCCGAGCCCGGAGATGACCGAGATGAGCAGGTTGCCGAGGACGTACCCCCCGACCCTGTCGAACACCTCGTCGGCCAGCACCACGGCCCGGGCCCGGCGGCTCCTCGGCACCAGCCGGTAGAGCCCCCGCTTCACCCTGGGGAGGTCGGCGAGGACGTAGATGGAGACCACGACCACGATCACGGTGCCCGTGACCACGCCGATCACGACCCTCCCGACCCCGACGATCCCGCCCACGACCGAGGAGGAGCTGCCGCCGCCGATCAGCTTCTGGAGGCGGCTCTCCACGTGGAACCGGGTGTTGATCCCGCCGAGGAAGGAGTTGCGGTTGTTGAGGCTCTTCAGATAATGGGGCAGGTGGTGGGCGAGCTGGGTGGCCTGGGTCACGAGGACGGGGACGGCCAGGGCGAGGAAGCCGGCGAAGAGGGCGAAGGCCGAGAGGGTCACCACCAGGACTGCGACCGAGCGGGCCAGCCCCCGGCGCTGGAGCCAGCGGACAGCCGGGTCGAGCCCCACGGCGATGAACAAGGAGAGCCCGAGGAGGAGCAGGACTTGGCGGGCCGAGAACACGGCCCAGACGAGCAGGAAGGCGGTCGCCACCCCGAGAGCGCCGACCAGGCCGATGTAGAAGGGGGAGTCCCGGCTGATCGGCCGGCCCAGCCGGCCGTACTCGTGCTCCTCGGAGACCCCCGCCTCGAGCGCGGCCCTGGCCTCCATCTCGGGCAGACCGGCGCCGCCCTCGAGGGCCGCGGCGGCGGGCCCGGGGTCCGGTGCCCGGTCCTGGTCTTCAGCGGTCTCCAGCGTCATTGGCCTCCTCGCGCCCCCGACGCGAGGAGGGCGGCGGAGGCAGACCTTCTCCGTACCCCGTACGCTGCTTCGGCGCACCTGCTCGCGACCGTGAGGACGATGTCATGCCGCTGTTCGCTCTCGAGGGTCGGGCGCCGACCGTCCACCCCGACGCCTTCGTGGCCCCGACCGCCACCCTCGTCGGGGACGTGCGGGTCGAGGCCGGGGCCTCGATCTGGTACGGGGCGGTGCTGCGGGCCGACTTCTCCCCGGTGATCGTGCGGGCCGGGGCCAACGTCCAGGACGGCTCGGTGCTCCACGGGCCGCCCGGCCTGCCGACCGAGGTCGGTGCCCGGGCGACGGTGGCCCACCTCTGCGTCGTCCACGGCGCCCTGCTGGGCGAGGAGTGCCTGGTCGCCAACGGCTCGGTGGTGCTGGACGGGGCCCGGATCGGCGCCGGCAGCCTGGTGGCCGCCCATTCGCTGGTGGCCGCCGGGGCCGACATCCCCCCGGGGGTGCTCGTGGCCGGGGCTCCGGCCGTGGTCAAGCGGTCCATAGAGGGCACCCCCGGCGAGCAGTGGGTCAGGGCCAACCCGGGCGTCTACGCCGACCTGGCCCGGCGCCACGCCGGAGGGCTGGTGGAGATCGAAGGAGGCGGCTGAGCCCGGTGCGCTTCGTGCAGGCGGCCGACGCGGCCCGGGAGTCCACCTACGAGGACGTCTTCATGGTGCCGGGGCGCTCGGACGTGGCCTCGCGCCTCGACGTCGACCTGGCCACCGTCGACGGCAGCGGGACGACGATCCCGGTGGTGGTGGCCAACATGACCTCCGTTGCCGGGCGGCGCATGGCCGAGACCGTCGCGAGGAGGGGCGGGGTGGCCGTCATCCCCCAGGACATCCCGGTCGACGTGGTGGCCGACGTCGTGGGCTGGGTCAAGCGGCGCCACCTGGTCCACGACACGGCCATCACCCTCTCGGGCCACGAGACGGTGGGAGCCGCGATGGCCCTGCTCCCCAAGCGGGCCCACGGCGCCGTGGTCGTGGTCGAGGGCGGCGTCCCGGTCGGCGTGGTGACCGAGGCCGACTGCAGCGGGGCCGATCGCTTCGCCCAGCTGGGGCGGGTCATGTCCAGCGAGCTCCTGACCCTGCCCGAGTCCATCGAGCCCCGCGAGGCCTTCGACCGGCTGCAGGAGGCGCGCCACCGGCTGGCTCCCGTCGTCGACGGGGCCGGGCGCCTGGTCGGGATCCTCACCCGGACCGGCGCGCTCCGGGCCACCCTGTACCGGCCGGCCGTGGACGACCGGGGCCGGCTGCGCGTCGGAGCCGCCCTCGGCGTCAACCGGGACGTTGCCACCCGCGCCCGGGCCCTGCTGGAGGCCGGCGTGGACCTGCTCGTCCTCGACACCGCCCACGGGCACCAGGAGCGCATGCTGGCTGCCCTGGCAAAGGTCCGCAGCCTGGAGCCCCAGGTGCCGGTCGTAGCCGGCAACGTGGTCTCGCCGGAGGGGGTGCGCGACCTGGCCGGCGCCGGGGCCGACATCGTGAAGGTCGGGGTGGGGCCGGGAGCCATGTGCACGACCCGGATGATGACCGGCGCCGGCCGCCCGCAGTTCTCGGCCGTGGTGGAGTGCGCGGCGGAGGGCCGCCGGCTGGGCCGTCACGTCTGGGCCGACGGCGGGGTCCGCTACCCCCGGGACGTCGCCCTGGCCCTCGCTGGCGGAGCCGCCAACGTCATGATCGGCTCGTGGTTCGCCGGGACCCACGAGTCCCCGGGGGACCTCCACGCCGACGCCGACGGGCGGCCCTACAAGGAGAGCTTCGGCATGGCCTCGGCCCGGGCCGTGCGCTGGCGCACCGCCGAGGAGAGCGCCTTCGAGCGGGCCCGCAAGGGCCTCTTCGACGAGGGCATATCCGCCGCCCGCATGTACCTCGACCCCGAGCGCCCCGGGGTGGAGGACCTGCTGGACCTGATCGTGGCGGGCGTCCGCAGCGCCTGCACCTACACGGGCGCGAGCACCCTGGAGGAGCTGCACGAGCGGGCCGTCATCGGCGTGCAGAGCGCGGCTGGCTACGCCGAGGGCCGCCCGCTGCACGCCGGCTGGTAGGCGCCGCCCCGCCGGGGCCGGACGGCCTGTAGCCGCCGGCCCCTGCCCCGCGCCTACCCGCGCGGCCGGGGTCAGCAGCCGGGGAGGATGGGGGTCCGGCTGGCCCCCCGGACGGGGCTAGGAGGCCGGGGAGGATGGGGGCCGGAGAGCGGGTCCATCTCGGCGTAGGGGGTCTCGGAGTCGGGGGCGGCGGGCTGCCTCTGGGCCGGCTGGGTCGGGGCCGGCGGCCGGGCCTGATCGATCTTCTGCCGAGCAGGCAAGCATGCTGTTGTGGTAGGGACCCCGCTGACCACTCCCCAGACCGGTCGCTCGACTCCGCTGAGCGATCTCGTACGGATTCTAGTACGCTTTAGCGCATGGCCGATGTCGTCACCACCGGAGAAGCCCGTGACGCCCTCCATCGGATCGCCCAACGCTTCGACGCTGGCGACGGAGAGCCGGTCTACTTCGGCTCGCACCGCCGAGCCCAGGGGGTGATCGTTCCTGTCGACGTGTGGGAGCGCCTGCTGGAGCAGGCCGAAGACGAGCTCGACGCAACCCTGGCCCGTGACCGCCTCGCCGACGACGGCGGCCGCCGGCTCACACAGGCCGAAGTCAACGTTGTCCTCGACCGCCTCCGCGCCCGCCACGGCGCGTGAGCGCTCGTCCCGGCGGCCACCGCGCTATCAGCTCAGCTTCCACCCGGCCATCGACAGCGACCTGGCCGCCCTCGCCAGCGACGACCTCGACGCTGTCCAGGCCACCCTCGACGACCTCGCCCATGGACGGGTCACCGGCAAGGCCCTCGGGGAGCGCAACGTCAGCGGCGACCTGACAGGCTTGGCCCGCGTCAAGTTCGACAGCCCCACCCGGCGCCCGCAACGCTTCCGCCTCATCTACCGACCCATCGACGCCACGACCCTCGACGTGCTCGCCATCGGCCTCCGAGACCAACACGCCATTTACCGCACGGCCGCCGACCGTCTCGCCCCGGAACCGCCACCGCAGCCCGCCAGCGGCGGGCCACCCCGTTCGTAAGCCATCTCTGATTGGGACGCCGGACACCTCCCCGTCAAGGGTTCTTGCTGCGACACAAAGATCCCCGGTCCCGGGCGCAGTGGATGGTCGCTTCACCGCTGCTTCACCGCCTACTCGCCCTACTCTGGCCCTGAGTGGCTCGTGGGGCAGCTCGGCAAGCGACAGTCACGACCTCGGGCCGTCGCGAATCCTCGCCGAGATCATGGCGGTCACCATCTTCTCGCGGGCCACCATGGCTCGGTCGGCATGGGCGACCTTCGGATGCTCCACCGCAGGGCGCCGTCCCATTACCGATGACCGCGAGTGGAGATCCCTGACCGGGCAGCCGGCGGCTGGGTGTCTCGGTCTAGCAGAGGTCGGTGGTGATGTCGGGGTGTTGGTTCACTACGGCGGCGAGATCCAGTCTTTCGGTGCTGCGGTGAGTGGCGTGCCCGGTCACGGTGCTGCGGTGTACGCCCACAGCGTCGGCGAAGGCGCTGGCATGCAGCGTGCTGGGGCGCCCCATGGTGTCGCCTTGGTCGATCTCGACGTTGACCCAGCATGGTGGGGATGGCCGATTCCGGTCGGCGAGGTAGGCCGCGAGCGCGCCTGCGGCAACACCGGTGGCCGGATCTTCTGGGTAGCCGGCGGCGACGGGGAACTGCCGGGCCACGACATGATCGGGTCGCCCGTCCGGATGCGGGGCGAACAGGTACGCACCGGTCGTGTTCAGCCGCCGACACAGGTCCCATAACTGCACCAGTCGCGGATCGGCCTGATACACGTCTGACGCCTGGCGCAGCGGCACGATCAGCTTGGCTCGTGACACGCTCACCGACCGGATCGGTAGCGCGTCGCTGAGCGCATTGTGAGGCAATCCGAGGGTGTACGCCACCTCGCTGCCGACGTTTCCCGGGTCCTCGAGTCGCGGGGCCTGCTGCTCGACGGTGACTCGGGTCGGCGCGTGCTCGGTCCACGTCACGGGGCAGTCTCCGGAGGCGGTGTGGACCACGATGGCGCCGCCGTCGAGCCCGCCCTCGGCGACCAGGCCGGCGATGATCGCGACCGTGGCGTGCACGCACATCCGCATCTCGTGTTGCGGAACGAAGTACCGCAGCCGCACCCCTCCAGCATCGGCGCCGACGACGAATCCGCTCTCCTGACCGTAATGTGCCGCGATCGTCTGCATCTGCACGGCGGACAGGCCCTCCGCATCGAGCACGACCGGGCACGGGTTGCCACCTCCGCGCGGCGAGCCGGGGAAGACATCGAAGTGCTGCACCGTGACGTCGTCACCAACCCGGTGGCCGGTCAATCGCGGCACCTCATCCCTCCAGATCCCCCTCCAGCCACGCACACCTATAAGAGCATCAGGGTGAGAGGCTGATTCTGCGGCGGAAGGGACCGGACTCCGATTACGCGGCTGCGGGACACGTGCCTGCTGCCCGCTGGTTCGGCTACGCGGTGCCCGGCTGCCGCCGACCGCGACAGCGTCGACGCCCCCCCAAGGCGCGGGGACCAGCGCCGAGCCTTACGCTTACCGTGTCCTTCGGTTCCAATGTTCCTCACGGACCGGGCCGGGCTGGCCCCCGGACCGGGCCAGGAGGCGGGGGAGGATGGCCGCCCCGCTGGCCTCCCGGAGGCACCCGGCCCACAGGCCGGCGCCGTAGGCCATGTCGTCGAGCAGCCGGAGGGCGACCCAGGAGAGGAGGCCGACGGGAGGTCGCTGGGCGACCCACTCGACGAGCGGCGCGGCCAGCGCGGCCGGGACCACCACCCGGCGGGCGCGCCCCGACACCGTGGCCAGCGCCAGGGCGAGGGGCCACCAGGCCCGGGTCACCGCGCTCGCCAGCTGGCGCCCGGCGGCCAGGTGGCCGAGGCCTGCCAGGCGCCCGGCCTGGCGCCAGGGATGGCGCAGGCCCCCGAGCCGGAGCCGGAGCCCGAGAGCCGCCGCGGCTCCTGCGCCGATGGCGGCCCCGGCCACGGGCCGGCCCGAGCCGGCCAGGGCCCAGGCCGCCGCGCTCCACGCCGTGACGGCGGCGGGCGGGGCCAAGCCCTGGTGGCGCCGGGCCAAGGGAGCGGCCGACATCCCGTACCGCAGCCGCTGGCCGGCCCACGCGGCCAGCCCCGCCCGGGGGGGATGGGCGACGCGGACCTCCGGCTCGTAGCGCACCGTCCAGCCGGACCCGGCCAGGCGCCACGTCAGGTCGACGTCCTCTCCCACGTGGAGGCTCTCGTCGAAGCCGCCCACCGCTGCGAGGGCGGCCCGGCGGACGACCAGGGCGGCGCCGGGCACGTACGGGACCCGGGAGCCGGGCCGGACCGGCGCCGCCCGGGAGCCGAGGTCGAGCGGGGAGCGGTGGCGCTCGTACACGGCGATGCGGCCTCCCGGCCCCCGCGGAGCCACCACCCGGGGCGCCACCGCCGCCACCTGCGGATCGGCCAGGTGGGGGAGGAGGCGGTCCAGCCAGCCGGGCTCCGGCTCGCAGTCGGCGTCCACGAAGGCCACCACCTCGGTCGCCGCCTCCCGCCACCCGGTGTTGCGGGCCGCGCCCGGGCCCCGGGGGCGCTCGTGGCGGACCAGGCGGGGGC
>JBOGGR010000309.1:0-2031 GCA_050744025.1 Acidimicrobiales bacterium | reverse complement strand
GCGTCGACTGGCGGGGCCCGGCGGCCCGGCGTCTGTCGGCCGCCTCGGCCGAGCTGGCTGGCCGCCGGCACACCGTGGAGGCGCTGGACCCGGCCCGGGTCCTGGGGCGAGGCTACGCCGTGGTCCGGGGGCCGGGGGGCGGCGTCCTCCGCGACCCGGGCGCCGTCGTAGCCGGCGATGTGCTCGGCGTAACCCTGGCCCGGGGCGGGTTGCTGGCGGCTGTCCTGGAGGAGGAGGCCGCCGAGGGCCGGGCGGCGGGGCGGGCGTGAGCGGGCCGGGCGGCGGGGCGGGCGTGAGCGGGCCGCCGGCCGGGGGCCCGGATGGGTCGGTCGCCCTCGAGGCGCTCACCTACGAGCAGCTGGTGGCCACCCTGGAGGACCTGACGCGCCGGATGTCCGAGGGGGAGGTGGGCATCGAGGAGGTTGCCGACCTCTACGAGCAGGCCGGCGCGGTCCACCGGGCGGCGTCCGAGCGCCTGGCCCGGATCCAGGCCCGGCTGGCCGGGCTCACCGGGGATGGCGAGGCGCCCCGGCCCGGGGGCGAGGGGTAGGCCAGCTGGTCCGGCGACCAGCCCAGCGCAGCCAGGATGGCCGGCTCCGACCGCCGGTCCCGCCGTCCCCACAGCCGTCGAGTTGGCGAGACAAGGGCCGGCCATCAGCACTGTCGAAGAGCGGTGGCGATCCGCCGGCCTATGGCGGCTCACCATCAGGGGAGGATGCGACCGGCGGCGAGACGGACGGTGCGGTCGCAGCGTGCGGCGATCACCGGATCGTGGGTGGCCCTGAGCAGGTGGTGCCAGCCGGCGCGGGAGAGATCCGCCTCCCTGCCGGCGACCCGGAGCGTCTCTGGAGTGGTCGCCGGAGTCTGATCGTGGGCGGTGGGTAGTCGACCTGCGGTGTCACTACAAGGCGGCGAACTGGGTCCGTGTCGGACAGACCAAGGGCCGAGGCAAGCTCGATCGCAACAACCGACGGGCCCTGCCGGTGAAGGACGTCTACCTCTACCCCCTGCACCGCCGCTATCGCGAGTTCCTCACCGCTCCGGCCTGATCTCCCCGACAGCCGAGTGCAGCACGGCTGTCGCATGCGGCGGGTGACCACGGGTTCGCCGAATGTCGAATACGTACCCTATGACAATGCCCTGGCAGAGACCATGAACGGGCTCTACAAGACCGAGCTGGTGGGTCCGAAGGGGCCGTGGCGCACGGTCGGCGCTCTCGAGCTGGCGACGGCCGCCTGGGTCGAGTGGTGGAACCAGAGGCGTCTCCACAGGTGGGTGTGGCCACGTGCGCCGGCCGAGTACGAGGCCGCCTGGTACGCGAGAAAGGCGGCGGCGTGACAAGCCCGTCTCGTAACGGATACGTAACGGATAGCTGCACGGTGTGCGGCGGCCCCCTCCCCGCCGGGCGCCCCCGCACCGCCTGCAGCGACGCCTGCCGCCAGGCCGCCTGGCGCCGTCGTCACCAGCCTCTCTCGCGGTGCCCTCAGCCCCTGCCCGCCGCTCGCCCCCGCAAGGCCGGCACGGTTTACGAGTGCCGGGCCTGCGAGACTCGGCTGCTCGGCGTTTTCAGCAGAGGTGCGAGTGCGGCAGCTTCATGCGCCGCCTGCCCAGCCGGGGAGTGTCCATCGTGCTCGGAGCCCCTCACCGTAGAGGAGCTTCTTGCCCCCTGAGGCGCCGAAGGTCGCCGGGTGACCGTCTCGAAAGCCGGGCGGCCCCCGCGGGGGAACGGGTGTTCGACATGAGAGAGGAGAACCTATCGGAGGACAACTCACCCGTGGTACAACTGAAGCGGCAGGAGAGTCACCCCCAAGCGCGAGAGTCTCCAGCGATCCCAGGGCGGTCCAGGGACTTGAACTCGGTGAGCTCATCAATCGTCTCGTCGCGCTGACCCAGGCGCTTGGTGAGAGTGGCGAGGTGGTGCTTGAGGCGGGCGATGTGCCCCTGGCGCTCGTCGGGGGTGTCACCGGCCCGAATGGACTGCGCCAGGCGCGCCTCGAACTGCTCTCGGAGGTGGGCGTAGGCGCGCTCGCC
>JBOGGR010000308.1:0-26274 GCA_050744025.1 Acidimicrobiales bacterium | reverse complement strand
CGCCGCCGCCCTGCGGGCCGTCGTCTTCGTCGCCTACCGGCCGGCGCTCATCTTCCCCGACAGCGGCCGCTACCTGGAGTACGCGTTCCGCTTCGCCGGCGGTTGGCTCATCCCCGACAACATGCGGACGAGCGGCTACTCGATGCTCCTCCTCCCCCTCGGATGGTGGCACTACCTCGGCTTGGCCCCCCTGCTCCAGCACGGGCTGGGGCTGGCTTCCGGCGTCCTCGTCTACGCCCTGCTCGTCCGGCGCGGGAGCCGCCGCTGGGTGGCCTCGCTCGCCGCCGTGCCAGTCCTGTTCGACCCGCTGCAGCTCAACCTCGAGCAGTACGTCCTGCCCGACACCGTGGCCGCCTTCTTGATGCTGGCCGCCCTCGTGGCGCTGGTGTGGCGGGGAGCCCGGCTCACCCGGAGGGACGCCGCGGTGGCCGGCCTGCTCCTGCTCCTCGCCACCTTGATGCGGCTCCCGGACCTCGTGCTGATCGGGCCCGTGATCCTCTACCTGGTGCTGACCGTGCGCCCTTGGCGCCGCCTGCTGGCCCGGGGCGGCGTCCTCCTCCTCGTCTTCGCCCTCCCGCTCGTGGCCTACGCCGGCTGGTTCTACGGCTCGTGGGGCCAGTGGGGCCTGACGGGCTACTCGGGCCGGTTCCTCTACGGCCGGGTCGCCACCTTCACAGACTGCACGGGGCTGGCCCTGCCCGCCTACGAGCGCCCGCTGTGCCCGAAGGCCCCGCTCGGCCACCGGGCCAGCCAGGACTTCTACATGTGGTCACCCGACTCGCCCCAGTGGACCTACCGCCCTCCCCGGGGGATGACGGCCGAGGCTGTCCTGCGGAACTTCTCGATGCGGGTCATCGAGCACCAGCCGCTCACCTATGCCCGCGTGGTGGCCGACGACTTCGTGTACGGCTTCTGGCCCTGGCGGGGCCCGGGGCCCGAGCACTACCCCCAGTGGTACCACCGGTTCCAGCTGACCTATCCCGACTTCCACCACACCGCGGCGTACAACCTGGCCACGTACGGCAACACCCGCGGCCGGGCCCAGCCCGAGCTGGCGGCCTTCCTGCACCAGTACGGGCTCTGGTACGTGCCCGGCTCGCTGCTGGGCCTCGGCCTGCTGGTCGGCCTGGCGGCGGCAGCCGGCCTGGGCCGGGCCCGGAGGTCGGGGCATCGCACGGCCTGCCTCCTGTTCGTGCTCGGCACGCTCGCCGTGCTGGTGCCGCCGGCCGCCCTGTCGGAGTTCGACTGGCGCTACCAGATCCCTCAGCTGTCGCTGGTCCCGGTCGCCGCGGTCCTCGGCCTGTACGGCCTCGGCCGCCGCAGGACGCCCGCCGCCGAGGAGCCGGCCCGCCTCGCCCAGACCGGGCGGAGCCTGTCCCAGCCTATGTCGGCCGCGATGACCCCGGCGGGCGGCAGGAGGACCAGCAGCGGGATCTGGTAGCGGTAGCTGAAGCCGGTCACGACCGACGGGGCCAGCGCCATCACCAGCCCGCTGGCCGCCATGACCACGGCCGCCCAGCGGGCCCGGCGCCGCTCCCCGCCGCGGCGGAGCAGCCCGGCCCCCGCCGCCGCCGCGCCCAGCAGGGCCGCCAGCAGCAGCCAGCCGCGGGTGTACACGATCGACTGGTAGAGCCGCAGCGGGCCCATCAGGGCTGGGCTCACCGACGCCCGGATCGGCGCCAGCCCGAAGCCGGTGTTGGCGAACGCGACATGGAGGCGGTCGGCGTTGGGGTCGAGGCCGGGACCGGGGAACCGCCACCGCCGGAGGTCCACCCGGTCGGCGGTCATCCACCGCCCCGGGGCGAAGTAGTGCCATGTGTCGGCGCCGACTGCGGCCGCGTATGCGAGAGGCTGGTGCAGGATGACCTGCACGGCGAACCGCCTCGCCAGCCTGTCGCGCTGCAGGTGGCTCCCGAGCCCGGGCTGGCGGAGGGGGGAGCCGGCCTGCCAGACGTAGAGCTCCAGGTTGTCCGGCCGCTGGCCCACGGGCAGCAGCGGGCAGAGCTTCGACTCCGACTGGGGGAGGGGGTAGTCGCACGTCGCGAACGTCGCCACCCGGCCGTAGAGGAGGTAGCCGGAGTCGTCGGAGTACCCGAAGTGGCCGTGGACGCCCGCGTACCAGCCGCCGTAGGTCAGCAGGGTGAGGAGGGCCACGGCCCCCCCGGCGAGCAGCGGCCGCCACCACCTGCGCAGCACCAGGTACACCCCGGCCACGGCGAGGACCGGGAGGGCCGCCGTCCGGGACAGGGTCGCCGCCGCCAGGAGGAAGCCGGCCACGCCGGCTCCGAGCGGGCTGATCCGCCTGCGCCACAGCAGGACGGCGAGCCCGGCGACGAGCAGGGCGTCGACCAGGGTCTCGGCCAGGACGAACTGCTCGACGTCGAGCTGGTAGCCGCCCAGGAGCACCGGCAGGGTGCCCACCACCGCAAGGGGACGGCGCACGCCCAGGCGGAGCAGGAGGGCGTACAGCCCGACCGCGAGGCCCAGGCCAAGCAGGTGCTGCACGACGGTCACCACGCCGATCGACCCGGTCGGCGAGAGCGCGATCAGGAGCAGCGGGTACCCGATCGGGTGCCAGATGCCGGGCACCGCCCGGTGGGCGTCCCGCAGGTAGCTGTAGGAGTCGCCCGCCAGCTCGAGCCCCGGCCAGTAGGCGATCGTGACGAGCACCCGGAGGATCGAGCCGGCTGCCAGGGCCAGGACGAGCAACCGGTGCCGGGGCCACACAGACCGCCACCCCGAACGCCACAGGGCCCATGCAGAGCGCGACACTCCGGCCCCCCGCCTCACCCGGCCCCGGGTCAGGGTGACGAGGCTTGCCACCACCGGGGCATACCGCCGCTAGCCGTGCTCCGCTAGCCGGCGCTGGAGCCGGGGGGGGCGGCGGGCGCGACGGGGGCGGCGGCGACCACCCGTGCCACGCAGAGCACGGACTGGCCGAACGGCGGCCGCACCCTCTGCTCGATGGCCCTCGTCAGCGGGAGGACGACCCGGTCGTAGATCCGGATGAGGCGAGGGTCGGTCTGCCCGGCCCCGCCGACGCGCACCGCCAGCCACCAGGCCAGGCCGCCCAGAAGGTTGACCGGCCTCAGCACCTCGACGCGGAGCCCGGCGGCCTCGGCGGCGGCTCGCAGGCTGGCCGGGGTGTAGCGCCGCACGTGGCCGACCTTGCGGTCGAAGTCGCCGTAGAGCGCCGGGTACGCGGGAACCCACAGCACGATCCGGCCGCCCGGGACGACCACGCTGGCCAGGTCCCGCAGGGCACCCACGTCGTCAGGGATGTGCTCCAGGACGTTGAGGGCAACCACCGACTCGACGGGCTCCGCGAGGGGTGGCACCCCTGGCAGGGACGCCTCGATCACCTCGACCCCGGCGCGCGCCGCGAAGCGCCGGCGGAGCTCCCCCAGGCAGTACGGGTCGCTGTCGAGGAGGAC
Organism: Acidimicrobiales bacterium; assembly: GCA_050744025.1. Taxonomy (GTDB): domain Bacteria; phylum Actinomycetota; class Acidimicrobiia; order Acidimicrobiales; family JAJPHD01; genus JBOGGR01. The sequence continues at coordinate 22,840 of JBOGGR010000308.1, read as the reverse complement.
GTGGCGGTCCAGGCCGCTGAACTGGGCCGCGAAGTCCCCGAGCCCAGCGCCCACCTCTAGCACCGACCGGCCGCAGTGGGGCGCCACCAGCTCGAACTGGTAGTTGCGGTAGTTCCTGGCCTCCGCCCCCCCCAGGTGGTTCTCCAGCACCTGCGCCGGCACGGCGCCCGGGACCGGTACGGCGCCCGGGACCGGTACGGCGCCCGGGACCGTGCTGCCCGCCTCGTGAAGGCGTTGGTCCGCGCCGGTCACGAGCTCGGCAGGCCGCCGAGCGGCTCGGGGTACCGGCTGCCGCCAGGAGAGGTGAGGGGGGCGCCGTTGCGGTGCGGCTGGTGCTGGTGCTCGTCGCCGCCGGCCGCCCCCGTCCGGAGCTCCAGGCGCCTGGCCCCGATCTCGGCAGGAGACCGGTGGGCCCTGTGGTCGCCTCCGGCCGCCCTGGCCAGCTCGACCGGCTCCGGGGCAGCCGTGCCGGCCAGACCGGTGGCAGGACCCTCCCCGTCGGGCTGGCGCCGGGCTTCGCCGAGCATGAAGCGCAGGTGCCGCCAGCCGTCCCTCCACGGGTGGAGCTTGGAGGCGCCCACCCTGGGGTGGTAGGTGATCGGGACCTCGATGATCCGCAGGCCGGACCTGGCCCCCGCGATCACGATCTCGGAGGCGAGCTCCATCCCCTCGCTGCGCAGGTTCATCCGCCGGTACCCGTCCCGGGTGAAGGCCCTCATCCCGCTGTGCGCATCGGTCGTGTGCAGCCCGAAGAGGTGGTTGAGGATGCCGGTGAGCACGGGGTTGCCGACGTAGCGGTGCAGCCACGGCATGGCCCCGGGCTGGATGGCGCCGGCGAAGCGGGATCCGAGGACGTACTCGTAGCCGTCGAGCAGGGGGTTGACGAGCTGGTCGATCTCCAGGAAGTCGTAGGAGCAGTCGGAATCGCCCATCACGATGACCCAGCCCCTCGCCTCGTCCATGCCCGTCAGGTAGGCGATGCCGTAGCCGCGCCTCGGCTGGTGCACGACCCGGGCCCCCGCCAGCTGGGCGACCTCGACGGACCCGTCGGTCGAGCCGTTGTCACAGACGATGATCTCCCCGTGCAGGCCGGTCCGGGCCAGGCCCTCCCAGGCTCGCTGGACGCACAGCCCCACGCTGGCCTCCTCGTTCAGGCATGGCATCACCACCGAGACGTCCACCGTGGCCCTGGCGCCGAGAGGGCGCGACCCGTCTGTCGAGCCTCCCGTCAACGTTCGGCTACCCCTTCACTCATGAAGCGATCCTCCTGCGACGCGCGTGACCGGAGGCCTCACGCTGAACGGAGTAGTGACAGCTTGTTGTACCACGGCTGGCCAGGTTGAACCTACCCAGGGACCCGTTGGGCCATGCCCAGGGCACGGCCTTCCAGGCCTCGACACCGGACAGAGGTGAAGCTTTCCGTGGCGCTTCTCAGCGGTCCGGGCATGGCGCGACTCTGGCCAGACCTGGACGCCCACCGGAGGCATCCTAGCCCTGGCCAGGCCGTGCTCCAGGGCGGGGAGCCCGGCTCAGGGCGGGGGGCCGTGCTCAAGGCGGGCCGTTCGTGCCCACCGGCCGGGGCGACCGGCCGTCGGGCCTCGCCAGCTCCAGAGCGAGGGCGGACGACTGCCGTCGGCGCCGGAGGAGGGCGTCCACGCCGAGGTCGGCGGCGATGACTCCGGCCAACGGCAGGAGAGCCAGCAACGGGATCTCGTAGCGGTAGCTGAACCCGGCCGTGAGGGAGGGGCCGACGGCCAGCACCAGCCCGCTGGCGGCCAGGACCAGCGCGCACCAGCGCTCCCTGCCCCGGGACGGGTTCCTCCGGCACAGCCGGGCGCCGGCGGCAGCCGCCCCCAGCAGGGCGGCCAGCAGCATCGGCCCCTGGGTGTAGAAGATCGACTGATACCGGCGGAGGGGGTCCATGAGCGATGGCTGCACGTCGGCCGTGACCGGCCTCCCCCCGAAACCGGCGTTGGCGAAGGCGACGTGCAGCCGGTCGTGCTCCCGGCCGATGTCGGGGCTCGGGAACCGGGAGCGCTCGATCGAGATGCGGTCGGCGTCCATCCATCGCCCAGCTGTGAAGTAGTGCCACGTGTCCCCCGCCGCCGCCGCGGCGTAGGCCAGAGGCTGGTGGAGGATCACCTGCTCGGCAAAGCGCTTGGCCAGGCTGTTGCGCTGCTGGTGCGTCCCCAACCCCGGCTGGTAGAGAGGGGAGCCGGGCTCGTAGTCGTAGTACTCCTGGCTCTGGGACCGCTGGGAGACGGGCCTCTTGGGGCAGAGCGATGCCTCCCTGCCGGGCAGCGGGTAGTCGCACGTCGCGAGCGGCGCAACCCTCCCGTAGAGGAAGTACCCCGAGTAGTCGGAGTAGCCGAAGTAGCCGTTGGCGGCCGCGTACCACCCCCCGTAGCCGACGAGGGCGGCCACGGCGACGGCCGTGTACGCCAGCAAAGGTCGCCAGCGTCCCTTCAGCAGCAGGTAGAGCCCGACGACGAGGAGCACGGGGAGGGCCGCGGTCCGGGTCAGGGTCGCCGCGGCCAGGAGGAGGGCGGCCGCCGCCGCTCGCCACGTCGTCGTCCGCGGCCTCCACAGGAGCACGGTGAGGCCGCCGAGGAGCAGGGCGTCAACGAGCGTCTCGGCCAGGACGAACTGCTCGATGTCGAGCTGGTAGCCGTCCAGGAGCAACGGCAGGGCGCCCAGCGCGGCGAGCGGCCGCCGGACGCCGAGCCGGAGCAGGAAGACGTACGCGAGGACGGCCAGACCCAGTCCCAGCAGGTGCTGCACCACGGGGACGACCCCGAGATGGCCCACCGGGGAGAGGGCCCGGAGGAAGATCGAGTACCCAGCGGGGTGCCAGATGGCCGGTCGGAGCGGCTGGGAGTTGGCGAGGTAGAGGTAGGAGTCGTCGAAGAGCTCGAGCCCGGGCCAGTAGGCGACGGTCACCACGGCCCGCAGACCCACCGCGGCGGCGAAGAGCGCGACGAACAACCAGTGACGGCCCAGCGTCCGGGGCAGGCGCCGGCGAGCGAGCCGCACGGCGCCCGGGCTCACGAGCACGGGGGCCGCCAGCGGGCGAGGAGCGGCCGGTCCGCGAGCGACGGCCGGTCCGCGAGCGACGGCCGGCGGGCCCGGAGGAGGCCGTCGAGGAGGCGCCGGCAGCGCAGGGCATCGATGCCGATGTCGGCGGCGACGACGCCGGCGGGGGGGAGCAGGACCAGGAGGGGGAGCCCGTACCGGTAGCTGAAACCCGTGACGAGCGACGGGACCAGCGCCAGGGCCAGGCCGCTCCCCGCCAGCACGAGCGCGGCCCAGGCGCGCCGCCGGGACCGCCGGTGCTCGGCTCCGAGACGGGCCAGCCCGGCTCCCACCACCCCGGCGCCGAGCAGTGCGGCCAGCAGCGCCGGCCCGGGCGTGTAGACGATCGACTGGTACGCACGAAGGGGTCCCATCAACGCGAAGTCGGGGCGCGGCGTGAGCGGCCGCCGGTCGAAGCCGGCGTTGGCGAAGAAGACGTGCAACCGGTCACGCTCGGGTTGCAGGCCCGGCGCCGGGAACCGCCATCGCCTGAGGTCGACGGTGTCGGTCCTGGGCGCCATCCAGCGTCCAGGGGCGAAGTAGTGCCATGTGTCGGCCGCGACGGCGCTGGCGTAATCGAGCGGCTGGTGCAGGATGACCCGCAGGGAGAACCCCATCGCGAGCGAGTTGCGCTGCTGGCGCGTCCCCAGGCCGGGTTGGGCGATGGGCGAGCCCGGCTCCCAGACGTAGAGCTCGGGATTGCGGGAGCGGGTGGCGACCGGCTGAGCCGGGCAGAGCCGGGACTCCAGCCCCGGCAACGGGTACCTGCAGGTGGCGAAAGGCGCCACCCGCCCGTAGAGGAAGTAGCCGCTCAGGTTCGAGGAGCCGGGGGAGCGGTCGGCGGCGGCATGCCACGCGCTGTAGCCGCCGAGAGCCACGATGGCAACTGCCGCATAGGCTAGGAGCGGCCGCCACCATCGCCGCACCAACAGGTAGAGCCCGACGACGGCCACCACCGCCAGGGCGGCGGGGCGGGTCAGGGTGGCCCCGGCGAGGAGCAGGCCGACGATCCCGGCCCGCAGCGTCCCGGTCCTCTCCCGCCAGAGGAGGACGACCATCGCTGACAGGAGCAATGCATCGGTGAGGGTCTCGGCCAGCACGAACTGCTCGATGTCGAGCTGGTAGCCGCCGAGGAGGACGGGCGCCGCCGCGATGGCCGCCAGGGGGCGCCGGACCCCGAGGCGCAGCAGCAGGACGTACAGGAGGACGCCGAGTGCCATCCCGAGAAGGTGCTGGACGATCGGGACGACCGCGATGGACCCGGCGGGGGAGAGCGCCCTGAGGAGCAGGGGGTAGCCGAGAGGGTGAGTGGCCTGCGGCTGGAGCCGGTGAGCATCGCCGAGGTAGCTGTAGGAATCGCCGAAGAGGAGGAGCGTGGGCCAGTAGGCGACGTCGACCAGCACCCGCAGGGCCAAGCCGGCTGCGAGGATCAGAGCGAACAGCCAGTGCCGCACGAATGCCGAGCGCGCTCTCCCGGCCAACCGTCCCCCATCAGACGTGCACGACGGCACACCGGACGGAGCGGCCATTGCCGACACTGTACCGACGGTCCCCCCGGCGACAGCTACGGGCCCGCGGCGACACCGACGAGCCGGCCCTGGCTACCGGACGACGGGGCGGCCCTGGGCTCCGGGGCGGGGCTGCGACCTGCATCTAACCTGACCCCGATGGGCAGCCTCCGCGCCGACCGCCATCCTGCCGGCGCCGGCGTCGACCTCCCCAGCGAGGCCGCTGGTCGGATCCCGCGGGAGAGGAGGCTCGCCGGGAGGCCGGCCCCCTCTCCCGCGGAGGCCCGGGAGGGGCTCCGCAACGCCCGGCGCCGTCTCGAGTCTCCGGCCGTCCTGGCGCTGATGAGTGGCCTGGCGGTGGCCTGGTTCTGGCCGGCGCTGTCGAGCCCGGTGACCCACAGCGTCGGAGGAGGAGGCGACTCCTACGCCGTCATGTGGTACCTGGGGTGGTTCCCCTTTGCCATCGGCCACGGGATGAACCCTCTGGTCAGCCCGTACGTGTGGGCCCCCCGCGGGATCAACCTCATGTGGAACCCCATGCCCCTGCTGGCCCTGGTGCTGTCCCCCGTCACGGTCACCGCCGGCGCGGTCGCCTCCTTCAACCTGGTGACCACGGCCGCTCCAGCCCTGTCGGCGTGGGTAGCCTACCTGGCCTTCCGTCGCTGGACGAAGGTGGTGCCGGCTCTGGTGGGCGCTCTCCTCTTCGGCTTCTCCCCGTTCATCGCGGCCGAGTCCTTCCAGCACCCGTTCCTCACCTTCTCGGTGACTGCTCCACTGCTCCTGGTCGTCTCGGACCGGATGCTGGTGGTCCAGCGAGCCCCGGCCTGGCGCGACGGGCTGTGGCTGGGGCTCCTCGTCTGGGTCCAGCTCCTCGTCAGCGAGGAGATCCTCGTCATAGAGGCGGTAGCCGCCGTGGTGGGGGTGGCGACTCTCTGCCTGGCCAACCGCCGGGCGGTCGCCTCACGGCTCCGCCATGCCCTGGTCGCGGTGGGGGTGGGGGCCGCCACCTCGGTGGTGCTGAGCGCGGCCCCGCTCGCCTACCAGTTCCTCGGTCCCGACCGCCTGTCGGGCCGCGTGCACCCCCAGGGCATCTATGTCACCGACCTCTGGAACTTCGTCGTGCCCACCCGGGTCACGGCATTGTCCCCCTCCTGGGCCCGATCCCTCGCCAGCCACTTCACCGGCAACTACACGGCGTGGGAGGCCTACGTCGGAGTGCCGTTGCTCGCCTTCGTCGTGGTGGCCATGGTGGCCTGCCGGCGCCGGCGGGTCGCGTGGGTGGGGTGCGTGGTCGCTGCCGCCGCGGCCGTCCTCTCCCTCGGCAACGTGCTGCACGTCGCTGGTGCGAGCACGGGGATCCCCCTGCCGTGGGACCTGGTCAGCCGGCTCCCCCTGCTCCAGGACGTCCTCCCGGGGCGCTTCTCCGCCGTCATGTTCCTCGGGGTGGGGCTGGTGGTCGCCCTGGGGCTGGACGAGCTCTGGCGTCACCGCCCGGCGCCACGGGCGGCGGCCTACGGGCTCGCCGCCGCCGGCCTGGCTGCCATCGCCCCGATCGTCCCGTACCCGGCGAACGCCGTCCCGGTGTCGGCGGCGTTCGCCCGTGGCTCGGTGTGCCCCCGGCAGCCAGGGGCAGACGTCGCCGTCGAGCCGTCGCAGGCCGAGGCGACCCTCTTCTGGCAGGTCGAGGCCGGCTTCTGCTTCTCCATGCCCACCGGGAGCGGCCTCATCCAGGCGAGGATGAGGCCGCCCTCGGCCTGGGGGGCGCTCACCGACGCCAGCCTGGCCGCCGAGGCCGGCCAGCCGCTGCCGGTCCCCACCCCGAGCCTCCGGGCCGGGCTCCAGGCTCAGCTCGACGCGGCCCGCACGACCGCGATCGTGCTCGGTCCCGCCCTCCCCTCCGACCCGCCGCAGGCCCGGGACGACCTGGCCGTGTGGCTGACCGACCTGCTCGACGCCCCACCCGTCGAGGTCGGCGACACCCTGGTGTGGCGCGCCCCGGGCACCGGGACCCTGCGGGTGCCGCCGCCGACGCCGACTGCCCAGGGCGGGGCGGCGCCGACCCCTCCCGCGCCCGCCGGCGCGCCTACGATGCGAGGCGTCCCGTCGTCGGCCCCGCCCCCCACACCGGGGCCGAACGAGCGGGCCGGCTCCGGGGCGCCTCGCGGGCCCGCTGCCGGCCAGCAGGCCCGCTCGCGGACGCCACGGGGGCCAGCCGGCCCCGCCTGGGTCGAGGACGAGGTGTGAGACGCGGCGTGTGGGGAGAAAGCGTCCTGCCAGAGACCGTGGAGCGACAACCCCACCTCCGAGCCCCAGGCAGCTCCTGGCCCCTGCCTCCCGCGGGCGCGAGCACCTCGTCCGACGTGGCCGCTTCGTCCCGCGCGGGGACCTCGTCCGGCGTGCGCGCCCGGTCCGGCGTGGGCGCCCGGTCCGGCGTGGGCGCCCGGTCCGGCGCGAGCGCCTCCATAGGGTGGCGCTGGCCCGCCATCGGGCTCGCCGCCACGCTGGTCATGGCGTTGACCGGCCCGACCCTGGTGACCGCCTCCGACGGGCCGGCCACCCGCTGGTGGTACTCCCTCGACCTGCCGCCGCACATCGCCCAGCTCGGCAACTTCGTCCCCTTCTACGCCGGCATGATCGCCCTGTCGATCGCCTGGCTGGCCCTCGGCCGCCGCCTGCGCCAGGCCCCGGGGACGACCCCGCCGCGCCTCTGGCTTGTGGCCGTCCTGTGGGCGCTCCCGCTGGTGGCCGGGCCCTCGCTCTTCAGCCGGGACGTCTTCAGCTACGCCGCCCAGGGGACCCTCGCTCACGTCGGGCTCAACCCCTACGCCTACGGCCCGGGGGTGCTGTCGGTGTGGGGCCATGGCCGCCTGGTCAGCGCCGTGTCCCCGGTCTGGCGCACCACGGTCGCACCCTACGGCCCGCTCTTCGTCGCCCTGGACGGCGTCGTCATGGGCGCGGCCGGCAGCCACCTCGTGGCCGCCGTCCTGCTGCTGCGCCTCCTGGAGCTGGTGGGGGTGGTCCTCATCGCCTACTTCGTGCCCCGCCTGGCCCGCTGCCTCGGCACCGACCCGGCTCGGGCGGTGTGGCTGGGCCTTCTCAGCCCGGTGGTGCTCCTCAGCCTGGTGGCCGCCGGGCACAACGACGCCCTCATGGTGGGCCTCCTCCTCGCCGGCGTCACCCTCGCCCTCGAGCGACGGCCGCTGCTCGGCGTCGTCCTGTGCGCACTGGCGACCACGATCAAGGTCCCGGCGGCAGCCGGGATCGCCTTCATCGCCGTGGCCTGGGCCCGCCAGCAGCCGACCCCGCCCGCCAGGGCCCGGGCCCTCCTGACCGCGTGCCTCACCGGTGTGGGCGTCCTGGTGGTGGTGACCCAGGTCAGCGGCCTCGGCTGGGGCTGGCTGTCGGTGGGAACGCTGTCCACGCCCGGAGACGTCACCGTGGCCGTGACCCCGGTCACCGCCCTCGGGACGACCCTCGCCTCGGCGCTCCACGCCGTCAACCTCGGCCCGTCCACGGCAGGGGTGCAGGCCGTCCTGCGGGTCATCGGCCTGCTCGCGGCCGCCGCCACCGGCATCTGGCTCCTGCGCCGGACCCGCATGGAGAGCCTCGCCCTCGACCTGGGCCTGGCCCTCCTGGCCGTCGCCGTGGCCGGCCCCGTGCTGTGGCCGTGGTACCTCACCTGGAGCTTCACGCTCCTGGCCGCCTGCGAGGCCGGGCAGCGCTCCCGGGCACTGGTCGCTACGCTCGCCGCCTTCGGGTTCGTGGTGAGCCCCGCCGGCTCCAGCCTGTTCTCCAGCCAGCTCGCCCCAGTCGTCTCGCTCGCGGTCGTGGCCGCCGGGGTGGCAGGGTGGCGGACCTGGCGGCAGGGGCCGGCGGCAAGGTTGGCCAACACCCGGCCGGCCATGCCAAGCTGGCCCATCCCTCACATTCCCATCACACCCCGCGATCGAGATGCCCCGACCACCGACGAGCCCGTCCCCGGCGAGGGAGCGGCTCGACTCGAACGATCGGCCGGCAGCTGACCCGGCCAGCTGGAGAAAGGACCGCCGTCCCATGAAGATCCTCGTGCTAGGCGGTGACGGGTACCTGGGGTGGCCGACGGCCCTCCACCTGTCCCGGGCCGGACACGACGTCGGCGTCGTGGACAACCTGGTGCGCCGCCACTACGACCTCGAGATGGGCGTGGACTCCCTCGTGCCCATCGCCCGGCTCCAGCAGCGGGTCCAGGTCTGGGAGGAGGTGGCCGGGCGGACGCTGGCCGCCTACGTGGGCGACCTCACCGACCCCGCCTTCGTGAGCGCCACGCTCGGGGACTTCAGGCCCGAGGCCATCGTGCACTTCGCCGAGCAGCGGTCGGCTCCGTACTCCATGATCGACCGGGCCCATGCCGTGTACACCCAGGTGAACAACGTGAGCGGCACGTTGAACCTGATCTACGCCATCGCCGAGATGGACCCCTCCATCCACCTGGTGAAGCTCGGGTCGATGGGCGAGTACGGCACCCCCAACATCGACATCGAGGAAGGCTTCATCGAGATCAACCACCGGGGCCGCACCGACGTGCTGCCGTACCCGAAGCAGCCGGGCTCCTTCTACCACCTGTCCACGGTCCACGACTCCCACAACATCGCCTTCGCGTGCAGGACCTTCGGGCTGCGCTCGACGGATCTCAACCAGGGCATCGTCTACGGCAGCCAGACCCCGGAGACGGCCCTCCATCCCGACCTGGCCACCCGCTTCGACTACGACGGGGTGTTCGGGACGGTGCTCAACCGCTTCGTCATCCAGGCCGTGGTGAGACACCCGCTCACCGTCTACGGCAACGGCAGCCAGACCCGGGGCATGCTCGACATCCGGGACACCCTGGCCTGCGTCGAGCTGGCCCTGCTCAACCCCCCCGGCGAGGGGGAGTACCGGGTCTTCAACCAGTTCACCGAGTCCTTCTCGGTGGCCCAGATGGCCGACATGGTGGCCACCACGCTGCCCGGCGAGCACCGCATCGAGCACATGGCCGACCCCCGGGTCGAGGCGGAGGACCACTACTACCGGGCCGCCCACACCAAGCTCCTCGACCTGGGCCTCGTCCCCCACCTCCTGGACGAGGACCTCATCACGTCCCTGGCCCAGGTGGTCGAGCGCCACAGGGACCGGGTCCAGATGAAGGACATCGTACCCACCGTCGAGTGGCGCCGCACCCACAGCCGGGTCGGCGTGCCGGCCACGGCCTCCTGACCACTGACCGGCCCGGCGCCCCGGCCCGACCCTCGTCTTCCATGTCCCAGCGCTCGAGCGCCTCCATCGGCCGCTCCGGCTCGCCCGCTCCTGTGACCACCTCGCCTGTCGCCACCTCACCGACGGGCCGCGACGACGGACCAGAGGCCCTGGCCGCTGCGCCCGGACCGCCGCTCGACCCCCTCGGGCCGGGCCTGCCGTCGGACGAGCTCATCGACGGTGACGCCATCGCGGCCTTCAGGGAGCGCTACGACGACCCGGTCCTGGATCCCCTCGTGGTCGTGATACCGGCCTACAACGAGGAGGACAGCATCGGCCGCGTGCTGGCCAGCATCCCGAGCGAGGTCTTCGGCCACCGTGTCTCCACGCTGGTCGTGGTGGACGGGGCCACGGACGGCACGGCCGAGGTCGTGGCCGGCCACGGCGCCCTGGTGTGCGTGCCCGCCGTCAACCGGGGCCAGGGAGCCGCGCTCCGCCTGGGCTACCGGGTCGCTGTCGGCCACGGGGCCCGCTGGATCGTCGTCATCGACGCCGACGGGCAGTACGACGCCGGCGAGATGGCCACCCTGATGGAGCCCCTGCTGGAGGACCGGGCCGACGTGGTCCTCGGGTCCCGGCGCCTGGGCCGGGCCGACATCGACGATCGCTTCCGCTACGCGGGGGTGCTGCTCTTCTCGGCGGTCATCAGCCGCCTCACCGGGTGCCGGGTGACCGACTCCTCGAGCGGCTACAAGGCCATGACGGCGGCCGTGGCAGCGGCTGTCCGTCTCACAGAGCCCCAGTACCAGGCGGCCGAGTTCCTCATCTCCGCCATCGGCAGGGGCTTCCGGGTCGCCGAGCGGCCGGTCACCATGCGCAGGCGCACGCAGGGCACGACGAAGAAGGCCCCCGACCTCCTCTACGGCTGCTACTACGCCCGGGCGATCGTGAGGACCTGGCTGCGGGAGCGGTGACGTCACCGGCCGCCGGACGGCCCGGCTGCGCCGGTCTGCCCTCGCCCGGGCCGCCGCCTGCCGCCGACAGCACCGCGACCCGCTCCGCGAAGGACAGGTCGAACCGGAAGTGGGCGCCGGCTGCGGCCGACTCGAACAGGGCGACGACGCGCTGGAGGATCGGCTCGGTGCTGGCTGTGAAGTCGGCCTCGGCGACAGGGCCCCCCGGACCTGCGAGCCACGCCCGGCGCACGGCAGGGCGCTCGTAGCCGCAGTGGAGCGACCCGATGGCAGCCTGCGGCGCAGCGTCCTCACGAAGCGCGAGCAGGTGGCTGCCCAGCTGGTCCATCGCCGGAAGGTCGAGACGGTTCGAGGAGGGCACGTCGAACCGGCCGCCGAAGGAGAGCCCGGCTCCACCGCCGAAGGCCGCCGGCCACGACTGCACCGCGTCCAGAAGGCAGTACTCGAAATCCACCCCCACCACCAGGCCGAGCGACTCGGCCGACCTCTCCAGATGGGGCGTGTCCGTCGAGTAGCGCCACGGCTTCTCGGCCAGCACGTGCATGCCGGCCCCCAGCGCCGCCGCGACGAGCAGGGGGACGTGGTCTCCGGGGGCCACGCACAACCACGCCGCCTCGGCTCGCACCGAGCGCAGCGCGCTCCCGACCCGGTCCTGGTAGCCGGAAGGACTCTCCGACTCCAGCCGGCGGGTCCCGGGCACGACGGCGACGAGGCGCCCCTCACCGGCCAGCATCGCATGCACCCGAGACGCCCAGCGCCCCCCCCCGAGCACTGCCCAGGACAGGCCCTCAGCCACCGTCGAGACGGGTGGTCCCCTCTCCGATCCCACTCACCCCGACTGCCGAGTCGAGCCGCTCGCAGACGAGGCGCGCCGCCTTGACGGCCCCGAGCACCTTGCCGGAGAACACGTGGAGCTCTCCTGGCTCGGCCTCGTCGACGGAGAGCACCCTCCGGTCGTCGGCGGGTCTGTCCTCCACCACGCGAAGCGTGAAACGAGAGCCCATGTAGCGCGCCGCCCGCAGCATCGGCACGTAGTGGCTGCCGTCGGCGCGCATGGCCTCGAAGTTGGAGAACGCGCACGGGCGGAACTCTCGACCGTTGAGCAGGCCGTCGAAGCGGGCCGGGATGGGCTCGTCAGGGTCGCTCGTCGACCACCGGTTGGTGTGCTTGGACGAGCCGAAGAGCGCCCGGCCGGAGGACCCGTAGGGGTCGAAGGCGGTGAAGGGCCCGTCGACCACGACCAGCCCGACGTGACGGAGCTGGCGGGGCACCTCGATCAGGATCTTCTCTGCGAGCTGGAAGGTCGCGATATTGAAGTGCGACTTGCTCGGGCCCAGCCCGTAGGTCGCGCACACCACGAAGTCGTACTGACGCCGCATCTCGGGCGTGTACGGCCTCGCCTCGAAGCGTACGCCAGTCGCCTGAAGGCGGCGCCTCACGAGATAGCGCAGCACGTCCGGGTCGTACATGTCCTCGTCGACCTCGTAGCAGCGGTCGACGTATCGGAAGTCGAGCCACTCGGGCCGGCACTGCTTCAGGGGAAGACCGTGCTCCGCCATGACCTCCTCGTAGCGCTCGGGCGGGGTCCAGGAGCCCTCGTGGGGGATGGCGTAGTAGTGCCGGCTCGAGGAGATGACGGCGGGCTCGAACATCCCGACGAACTCCTCCCGCGCCTCGAGGATCTCGTCGATGGTCTCCGCGCTGCGTGGATAGTGGTAGCCCGAGTGCACCCGGTACTGATTGATCGCCGACGCGGCCCGCATCACTCCGAGCGGGTCGAACAGGTGGACCTCGTAGCTGCTCTCGGCCAATCGGGATGCGATGGTCGAGCCGTAGATCCCCGCCCCTGCAACGGCCACTCGGGCTCGTGTCGACTTGAAGCTCACAAACCGTCCTTCGCTCGCCCAGGGTGACGCTCGCCGATCCCGGGCAGGTTACTTCACGTTTGGTGCCGGGCGGCCCTATCCAGTGGGAACCACCCTGAACGCCTCGGCCAGGCGGCCGGCCGGCAGGCCCGCACCGGCGGCGGTGGCCGACAGCCACCCCCTGATCATCCCCTCCAGGTCCGAGATCTCGACCATCTGGCTCTCGTGGCAGCGGAGGGCGTCGAGCTTGCGGTCGACGACGGCTGTCACGTCCACGGCGACCATCCGGGGCCTGCCGGCGGCCCCGGCCCCGTCCCCCGTCCCGCCCTCGGTCCCCGAGCCGAACCCGGCCAGCCACACCTCTGACACGACGTGGGGGGCCAGGCCCTCCTCGGCCAGCTCCGGGTGGGCGAACGGGTTGCGAGCATCGGGGTACACGGCGCAGAGCGTGGCCTCGCCTACAGCCAGGTGGTCAGGGTGGCTGACCTGGATGCGGTCGAGGTTCCGCACGGGCGACTGGGTGAGCACCCGGTCCGGGCGGACCTGGCGGATGACACGGGCGATGTCCCGCCGCAGCTCGATCCCGGCCGCCACCCGCCCGTCCGGGTAGCCGAGGAACCTCACGTCGGTCACGCCGACGACCGCCGCGGCCGCCCGCTGCTCGGCCCGGCGGATGCCGGCGATGTCGGCCCTTGGCACCTTCGAGTCGAAGCCTCCGGCGTCGCCGTCGGTCACTATGCAGTAGGCGACCTCGGTCCCTGCGCCCACCCAGGTCGCCACCGTCCCGGCAGCACCGAAGTCGACGTCGTCGGGATGGGCCACCACCACGAGCGCCCGGCCGGCGGGGCGGCCGCTCGTCGCCCCGCTCACGGGCCCGCCGGCCGCAGCGACAGGCGGCCGCTCGTCTGCCCCGCTCACAGGTCCGCCAGCCCCATGGCTCAGGCCGCATCCTCCTCGGGCTTCCACTTGGCCAGGGCGCCCAGGCGGGGGTCGTTGGAGAACACCTCCACGATCGGGAGGCAGAGGCCCAGGCGGCGCTGGATGCGCTCGACGTCGGCCCGCTGGTCCCACAGCACGAGGGTGGCCACCACGCCCGCCTCGCCGGCCCTGGCCGTGCGGCCCGAACGGTGCAGGTAGGTCTTGTGGTCCTCGGGCGGGTCGTAGTGGACCACCACGTCCACGGCGTCGATGTCGAGGCCACGGGCTGCCACGTCCGTCGCCACCAGCGCCGGGAGCTTCCCGGCCGTGAAGTCGGCGAGGGCCCGCTCCCGGGCCTGCTGGCGGAGGTCGCCGTGGATGGCGGCGGCCTTCACCCCCTCGCGACGCAGCTGTTCCACCAGGCGGTCCGCACCGCGCTTGGTCCGCACGAACACGAGCGACTTGTAGGCCCCGCGGGAGATGGCGGCCGCCACCTTCGGCTTGTCCATCTGGTGGACGGAGAGGAAGCGGTGCTCCATCTCCTCGACGGTCGGCTGGGGCGATGCCACCTCGTGGCGGACCGGGTCCACCAGGTAGTGCTGCACCAGGTGGCGGACGTCGTTGTCGAGCGTGGCCGAGAAGAGCAGGGTCTGGTGACGGCTCGGCAGCCGGCGCAGGACCCACTCGACCTGGGGCATGAACCCCATGTCGGCCATCCGGTCGGCCTCGTCGATCACGAGGATGCCGACGTCGCCCACCGAGCAGTCCCCCCGGTCGCCGAGGTCGATCAGCCGTCCGGGCGTGGCCACGACGACGTCGGCCCCCCGGCGAAGGGCCTTCAGCTGGGCGTCCATGGGCACGCCCCCGTACACGGTCGCCACCCGCCGGCCCACCACCCGGGAGAGGAGCCCGAGCACGGAGCCGACCTGGGTGGCCAGCTCGCGGGTGGGGACGAGGACGAGGGCCCGGGGCCGGCCGGGACGGACCTTGGCGGGACCGGGGAGGTCGGCGAGGCGCTGGAGGAGCGGAAGGCCGAAGGCCAGGGTCTTGCCCGACCCGGTCTTGGCCTTGCCGCACACGTCCCTGCCGGCCAGGGCGTCGGCGACGGTGAGCTCCTGGATGGGGAAGGGCTCGGTGATGCCCTGCTCGTGGAGGGCGCCCACCAGCTCGGGCAGGAGCCCCAGCTGGTCGAAGGTTGTCGTCATGTGGAGGTGTGGCTCGCTTTCCTCGGCATCGTGCTGCAGATGGTCATCGGTACGGGCCCCGCCTCGGGCAACTCCGCACTGACGCACGACGAGAAGATGATGAGGCCGAGCCCGACGGCCCCCGGCAACTGAGGCCAGGCCGGTCGTCGCCTCTCATTGTAGCGAAACAGCCGCCGGTGCACCCAGACCCCGTGCCCACGAGCGGATGGCCGACTGTGACCGGGGGACCCGACGCCCTAGCCTCGACCCGTGGCCAGCCCCCGCATGACCCCGGCAGCCCTCCGGCTGCCGCCGCCATGATCGACGCCACCCGGCCGCCCGGCGCCCCCGAGGAGCGGGAGGCGGAGCGACGCAAGGTCTTCTGGATCCAGGTCGGGCTGATCGTCGTCCTCGTGGCGGTGCTGATCGCCTGCTACGAGCTGTTCGAGCACAGGAACGGCAGGCGCCTGGTCGGCAGCCCGCCAGTCCAGGTCACTGGCGTGGCCGAGTCGAGGGTCGTCCCAGACGTGGCCCTCACCGGCGAGAGCGGCCGCCCCACCTCGCTGGCCGCCCTGCGCGGCAAGGTGGTGGTCCTGGCCCCGTTCCTGACGCTGTGCCCGGCGACCTGCGCGGCGACCACGACGGCGCTCGGCCAGCTGCAACGGGACATCTCTGCCGCCGGCCTCTCCGGGCGGGTAGCCTTCTTGGAGGCGACGGTCGACCCTGCGCGCGACACCCCGGCCCGGCTCCGGGCCTTCAGCCACCTGACCGGTGCCTCCTCGTCGCTCGTGACGGGCGCTCCGGCCGAGCTGGCGACGATGTGGAGGTTCTTCGGGCTCTCCTACCAGCCGGCCAGAGGGGGCGGGGTGCCCGCCACGGACTGGCAGACCGGGAAGGCCGTGCCCTCCGGGGTCGCGTACGCGAACGCCCTGTACTTCATCGGGCCCGGCGGCCGCCTGCGCATCGCCATGTTCGACCCGCCGTCGACCGCCCCGGGCGTCAGGGCCGCCCACCTCCTGGCGCTCGAGGGGCTGGCGCCGGCCAGCCCCCCGAAGGACGGGTGGACGACCAGGCAGGCCATAGGCAACATCGAGTACCTGTTGAACAAGCGCATACCCGTCCCGCGCTGAGGGGCGGGGCTGCCGCCAGCAGCGTGATCCGTACGGGCCGCTGGCCCTGGGCCTCGGCCCTCACCCGAGCCGGTCCGCCAGCTCCCGCAGCGGCGGCTCGTAGGCCTCGCTGAAGGTGGGGAACGGGTGCACGACGTCGGCCAGCACCCGGACCGGCACCTCCGCCCGGATGGCCTGGGTCGCCTCGCCGATCCACTCGTCGGCTCTCGGGCCGACGGCCGAGGCCCCGACGACCACACCGCGGCCCCGGTCCGCCACCAGGACCAGGAGCCCGCCGGCGGGCGCCGCACCTGCGGGCGCCTCGGCGGTGGCCCGGGCGGTCTCGCCCACGTCCGTCGTGGCAACCAGCACCTCGACCCCCTGCTCCCTGGCCTCGGCCGCGGTCAGGCCGACGGCGACCGCCGGGGGGTCGGTGTAGACGCACCTGGGGATGGCCCGGTAGTCGGCCCGGGCCCGCTGCCCGAGCAGGTTGGCCACCACGATCCGGGCCTGGTAGTTGGCGGTGTGGGTGAAGGGGGCGATGCCGGTGACGTCCCCCGCGGCCCACACGTGCTCCTGGCCCCGCACCCGGCACCGGTCGTCCACCGAGAGCCCGACCCCCTCGCCGGAGTCGACTCCCAGCTCCTCCAGGCCCAGGCCACCCGTGACAGGGCGCCGGCCGCTCGCGACCAGCACCCGCTCGGCGACGACCGGCTCCGCTCCCTCTATCGAGAGGCTCACGCCGCTCCCCCCCGCCCGGGCTGCCCTGACCCGGGACCCGAGGCGGAGGGCCACGCCGTCGGCGGCCAGGATGCCGGCGAGGTGGCTGGAGACGGCGGCCTCCTCCCTCGCCACCAGGCGGTCGGCCAGCTCGACGATCGTCACCGACGTGGCGAACCGGGCGTAGACCTGGGCCAGCTCGCAGCCCACAGGGCCGCCGCCCACGACCGCCAGCGAGGCGGGCAGGCGGCTGTCCGAGAGAGCCTGGTCGCTCGTCCAGTGCGGGACGTCCGCCAGCCCGTCGACGGGCGGGAGCACCGGCACGCTCCCGGTGGCCACGACCAGGTCCCCCCACCCGTAGCCCTCCCCGGCCACGGCCAGCCGCCCGCGCCCGGCCACCCGCCCGCGCCCGCGGAGCACGGTCACTCCTGCCGACTCGAGCCGGCGGGCAGCCTCGCCGTCGTCACGGTGCTCGGCCACGGCGTCGCGCCGGGACACGGCGGACGCCCACGCCCTCGCCCGGTCGTCGAGCCGGACCGGTCCCGCAGCCGCTCCCATCAGGTGGGAGCCCCGTGCCAGGTGGCGGGCGGCTGCCGAGGCGAGCAGGGCCTTGCTCGGCATGCAGGCGACGTAGGGGCACTCGCCACCCACTCTGTTGGCCTCGACGAGGGCGACGCGGCGACCGGCCGCGGCCAGGCTGTGCGCCACCCACTCGCCGGCCGATCCGCCGCCCAGGACGACCACGTCGAAGTGCTCCATGGCGCGCTTGTCCCCCCTCCGGAGGCCGCCCACACCTGGCGGTCGAGGGCTGGCCGCCACGGGCCGGCCCCCGAACGCCCAGCGGGCGTGGTCGTCAGCCCGACGCCAGAGCGTTCAGCAGGGACCTTTCGTCGTCGTCGGAGAGCCCTGCGCGCCTCACCCTGGCCGGGTCCCTGGCCATCTCCCAGGCCAGCGTGTCAGCCAGTGTCTCCGGCAGGGGCCTCGGGGCGAGCCCGGCGGCGCGGGCCGCCCTGCCGTCGCGCGAGCCGAAGCCCGCGTACTCCGGCAGCGGCAGCCACAGGGGCAGTGAGCGCTCGCCCATCCAGGGTTGGACCCCTCGAGCCAGCAGCCACTCCTGGGTGGCAGCGACAACGGGGCCGGAGTGGCCAGCCACCTCGCGGGCCGCCTCCAGGTGTCGAGGGAGGGAGACGGTCTCGCCCGTCGCATCGAAGATCCCGTGGAGGCCGCTGCTGGCACCATCGACGATCCATGCGGCGAGGTCCCGCACGTCGATCACCTGGGTCGCCAGCCCAGCTGCGTCCGGCACCAGCACGCTGCCACCTTCCCCGGCGGGACGGGCGAACCGCAGCGGCCAGTAGCCCGTGCGGTCGGAGGTGTCGCCGGGGCCGCCGATCAGTCCCGCCCGGGCGATGAGGGACCGGTCGGGGCCGAATGCGTCGAGGACGTGCCGCTCGCAGGCCACCTTGGCCTCTCCGTAGCTCGCCACGCTCTCCATGAGGTCGCCGTGCAACGCCGGCAGGAGCGCAGCCCCCTCGTCCTGGCCGGGAGTGCCGTGGTCGGCGTACACGCTTCCGGACGAGATGAGGACGAGCAACCTGCACCGGTCCGCGAGCGCCGCAGCTGCCCCCATGACGTGGCCGGGCTGGTCGGCCACGTCGACGACCACGTCCCACTCGTCGGGAACGACCTCGTCGTAGGCGCCGGGCTGGTCTCGATCGGCCAGCACGTGCACGGCGCCATCCGGCGCGGAGCCAGAGGCGCCCCGGGCCAGGCACGTGACCTGGTGCCCGCGCTCCAGTGCCGTCGTGGCGACATGGCCGCCGAGCCAGGCCGTCCCGCCGAGCACGAGGAATCTCACCGGGCCTCCATAGCACAGGGCCACCTCGAGCACAGGGCCACCTCGAGCACAGGGCCACCTCGCCTCTGGGGGCTCTCGGGCACGGCCGGACAGTGCCGCCAGGCCCGGCGTCACTACAGTTGCCCCCATGCCCCCCGAGAAGCCGCACTGGGCCCACCTGTTCACCGAGGTGGTGACCTCGGGGCTGTGCACGGGCTGCGCCGGCTGCGTGGTCGCCTGCCCCTACGACGTCCTCCAGTACGACGACACCCACGGCGTCTACCGCCCCTGGAAGGTCGAGGAGGCCGGCGGCCCCGAGAACTGCACGCACGGCGAGCGGGGCTGCACGCTCTGCACCCGGGCCTGCCCGCGCTTCCGGACCTGGGAGCCCGAGATCGACACCCACCTCTTCGGCCGCCCACGGGAGACGGCCGAGGTGGAGGGGGTGGCCAAGGACATCGTGCTCGCCCGGGCGACCGACCCGGCCGTGCACGAGGCCGGCCAGGACGGGGGCCTCGTCTCGGCCATCCTCATCTGGGGCCTGGAGCACGGCGTCATAGACGCCGCCCTGGTCTCGTACCTGGAAGGCGACGGGACGAGCTGGAAGGCCGTCCCCGGCGTGGCCCGGACCAGGGAGGAGATCCTCGCCGGGGCCGGCTCGCGCTACACGTACTCGGCGAACACGATGGCCTACGCCGACGCCGTCTCGGCCGGGGCCGAGAAGATCGCCCTCGTGGGCATGGGGTGCCAGTCCTCGGTGCCGGCCGTGATGGCCACCCGCAAGGCCGGCAAGGCCGCCCGCCGGTTCGCCCTCAACATCGGCCTCCTCTGCTCCAAGACCTTCGACGACGCCATCTTCCCCGAGTTCTTCGAGGGCCGTTACGGCCTGCACAAGGAGGACATGGTGAAGATGAACATCAAGGGCGTGTTCCAGGTCTGGATGCGGGACGGGGGCTACCACGAGCTGCCCCTCAAGGAGGCCCACGCCTGGACCCGGGAGGGCTGCAAGGCCTGCCCCGACTTCGCCGCCGAGCACGCCGACATCTCGACGGGAGGCATCGGCGCCTACAACGACTGGACGCTCACCCTCGTCCGCACCGACCAGGGCCGGGAGGTCATGGACGGCATGCTGGCCGACGACGCGATCGAGGTCCGGCCCGGCGACGACGACCCCGGGGCCATCGCGCTCCTCCGCAAGCTGTCCCGGGTGAGCCGCCGGCGCTGGCCGGAGACCGCCGTCCCGATGCCCCGGGCCCTACCCCCCTCCCCTCCCCGGCCCGCAGCCCCGGCCCCCGGCTGACCGGCCGCCGCCGGCGCCGCGTCCGGCGTCTCAGAGAGACGGGGGCGACGCGACCGGGCCCGCCCCGAGCTCGCGGGCCCGGGCGAACACGGCGTCGAATGCGGCCTCGGTCAGGGTCCCGGTGAAGGTGTTCTGCTGGCTCGGGTGGTAGGAGCAGACGAGAGTGCGGACCGCCGTGGCAGCTCCCGTCCGGGGGCCGCCCAGGGTCACCTCGGTCCCGTGACCGAAGGCGGGGCGGGGCCGGACGCCGAGGAGGCGGCACACGACCTGGTAGGCGAAGTGGCCGAGGACGACTATCACGCGGACGTCGGTCAGGAGGGCCAGCTCCCGGGCCAGGTACGGCAGGCAGGTGTCGCGCTCCTCGACCGTGGGCCGGTTGGCCGGCGGCGCGCAGCGGACGCTTGCCGTGACGTAGGCCCCGGAGAGGGCCAGCCCGTCGCCGGCCGCGAGGCTGGTGGGCTGGTTCGCCCAGCCCCCCCTCCAGAGCGCCCGGAAGAGCCAGTCCCCAGAGCGATCCCCCGTGAACACCCGGCCGGTGCGGTTGCCCCCATGAGCAGCGGGGGCCAAGCCGACGACCATCAGCCGGGCGGCCGGGTCGCCGAACCCGGGCACGGGCCGTCCCCAGTAGCTCTCCCGGGCGAACGCGGCCCG
The DNA here is from genome assembly GCA_050744025.1 of Acidimicrobiales bacterium. Taxonomy (GTDB): domain Bacteria; phylum Actinomycetota; class Acidimicrobiia; order Acidimicrobiales; family JAJPHD01; genus JBOGGR01. The sequence goes on along the minus strand of JBOGGR010000308.1, from coordinate 2,491 downwards.
CTTGTCCCTCGCCACCTGCTCCCGCCAGGCCACGAGCCTGGGGCAGGCCCGGCAGGCGACCACTTCAGCGGTGACGCCAGCCAGCCCTCTGGAGCGTGACGGGTCGCTCATCAGCCGGACACTAACGTTGGGTCGAGATGGCTCCACGTCGGCCCCAGGCCCCGCCCGCGACGCTGGTCCTCTTCGTCCGGCACGGCCGGACGCCCACGACCGGTGCGGTCCTGCCCGGCAGGGCGAAGGGCCTCCACCTGGACGATGGCGGGCGGGCGCAGGCCGAGGCCGTAGCCCAGCGCATCGCCGCCCTCGGCGCCGCCGCCCCGGGAGGGCGGCGGAGGGACGGGGCCGCCCGGGGAGGGCAGCACCGGCGCCCTCCGGCCCCCGAGGGCGGCCCCGCCGCCCGGCTCGGCGCCGTGTACGCCTCCCCCTTGGAGCGGGCCAGGGAGACGGCCGCCCCGATCGCCCGGCTCCTCCGCGTCCCGGTCACGGTGGAGCGGGGGCTGCAGGAGTGCGACTTCGGGGAGTGGACGGGCGCCGAGCTGAAGGCCCTGGCCAAGCTGCCGGAATGGCGCACCGTGCAGCGCTGGCCCAGCGGCTGGCGCTTCCCCGGCGGGGAGTCGTTCGCCGAGATGCAGACCCGGATGGTCCTCACGGTCGGCCGGCTCCGGGCCATGCACCCCGGCGAGACCGTCGTGGCGATCTCCCACGCCGACCCGATCAAGGCGGCAGTGGCCCATGCTGTCGGCACCCATCTCGACCTCTTCCAGCGCATAGTCATCTCCCCGTGCTCGGTCACGGCCATCCTTTACGGCGATGCCGGCCCGACGGTGCTCGCCGTCAACACGACGGCGGCCCTGACCGAGCTCCAGCCGTCGTGAGCCCGATGAGCGAGTCCCACGACCTCCCGGCCGTCGACCGCATCACCGTGGGGACGATCGGGGCTGTCGGGGAGCGCACGTTCCTGCTCCAGGCCGCCCAGGGACCGGAGCAGGTCACGCTCAAGATGGAGAAGGCCCAGGTCGCCGCCCTGGCCCAGTACCTGGGCAAGCTGCTGGAGGGCCTGCCCCGCCCGGGCCACCTGCCCGAGGCCCTCGAGGTGGACGTGTCGGAGGAGCCCGCCTGGGTGGTCGGCACCCTCGGCCTCGCCTACGACCAGGAGGAGGACCGGGTGCTCCTCGTCGCCGACGAGGCGGTGGGCGAGGACGAGGTCGGGGCGACCGCCCGCTTCGGCGCCACCCGGGAGCAGGTCGCCGCCCTGGCCATCCGGGGGACCCAGCTCGTCGAGGCGGGCCGCCCACCCTGTCCACTGTGCGGGTACCCCCTCGACCCGTCAGGACACGTGTGCCCGAGGACCAACGGCTTCCGCCCACCCAAGCTCTAGAGGTCCTGGCCCTGGGCCAGGTCGAGGTGCAGGGCCGGATGCCCTGGAGCTCCAACGGCACGTTCCTCGTCACCTGCGGCTGGGAGGACGTGCTGCTCCCTGCCGTGTACAAGCCCGTCCGGGGGGAGCGCCCGCTCTGGGACTTCCCCGACGGCCTGTCCCGGCGGGAGGCCGCGGCCTACCAGCTGTCCGTGGCCCTGGACTGGGACCTGGTCCCCGAGACGCTGATCCGCCACGATGCGCCGCTCGGGGCCGGGTCCCTCCAGCGGTTCGTGCCCGCCGACTTCTCCCAGCACTACTTCACCCTGCTGGAGGAGGAGGCCCACCACGACGCTCTCCGGGCCATCTGCGCCTTCGACGTGCTGGCCAACAACGCCGACCGCAAGGGAGGCCACTGCCTGCTCACCGGGGACAGCCACGTCTGGGCCATCGACAACGGGCTGTGCTTCCACCCCGAGCCCAAGCTCCGGACCGTGGTCTGGGACTTCGCGGGGGAGGCGCTGCCCGAGCGGCTGCTGGCCGGCCTCGGGCTGGTCGCGGCCGGGCTGCCCCGGGGCCTGGCGGCCCTGCTCGCGCCCGAGGAGGCCCAGGCGCTGGTCCGCCGGGCCGCGGCCCTCCTGGCCCGCCCCCGCTTCCCCGCCCCCCATCCCGAGCGCCGGCCGTACCCCTGGCCCCTGGTGTAGGCCGGCGCAGGCCCGGCGGAGCGGGCGGGCAGGCCCGGCGGAGCGGGCGGGGAGGCCTGGCGCACGCGGGCGCCCGCCAGGGGCGGGCCACCTGGGACCGCGGCTCCCGTCGCCGATCGGGTCAGCCGGTCCCGGTGGGCAGCGCGGGGGCCCAGTGGGCCCGCATGGCGGCCGCCGCGGCCGAGGCGAGCCGGGTGGCGCCGGCGGGTGCGTATGGTCCCTGGGCCGCTGCGCGGCGCCCTCTACGCGGCGGCGCGGGCTTCGGGCCGGATCTCCGCGACGGCACCGCCGGACGGCGACGAGTTCGTCAAGCACCGGGTTGAAAGTGCGCTCGGGCGAAAACGGGATCTGCCGATCCATTCGATCAATCTCGACGCCACGGACGGTATCGTTCGGGTGCGTGGAACCGTGCCGGACGAGCGATCCGCCC
>JBOGGR010000307.1:0-3841 GCA_050744025.1 Acidimicrobiales bacterium | reverse complement strand
CCGTCCGGCCGTGCGCCGGCGGCCCGTGCGCCGGCGGCTCGCAGGCCAGGGTCGGCTGCGGCCAGCCCGGCCCGGGCCCGCTCGGCCTCGATCAGGCGGTCCAGCCAATGGACGTCGGCGTCGAGGGCCTCGGCCCGGCGCTCCGCCAGGGCGGCCCTCCAGGCGTCGGCCGCCGGCGCACCGGCCCTGCCCGGCGCACCGGCCCTGCCCGGCGCCCCGCCCCGAGCCCTGCGCTCGGCCAGCACGGCCCGCCGGCGCTCCAGGAGGCGGAGGCGGGCTTCGGGGGTCAGGTGGCAGGCGAAGGCCAGCCGGAGGGCGAAGCCCCGGTCGTCCTCCGCCTCCGAAGGGGCGTCCCCGCCGGCCATCAGCCTGTCGAAGAGCGCCAGGCCGGCCGGGGTGACGGCATAGACCTTGCGCTGGCGGGTCTGGCGGGTCCGGGGGCCGAGCCCGCCGAGGGGAGCCCGGCTGCGGCCGCCCCCGCCGGAGAGCGCCGCCGGCCGCAGGCCCCTGAAGGCGGCCCGCTCGCCGCCGAGGGAGCCGGTCATCGGGATGCGGGCGGCCTCCTCGGCGGCCGCCCCCGCCGGCCCGGTGCCGGCGCCCGGCCCGGTCCCGCTGACGGCCACGACCGCCCCGGCGGCCTCCAGCCTGGCCAGGGCGGGGTACAGCGAGCCGAAGGAGACGCTCGCCAGCAGGCCCAGCGTGTCCCCGAGCCGCTTCTTGAGCTCGTAGCCGTGCAGGTCCTGCTCCTTCAGCAGTCCCAGGATCGCCAGCTCCAGCATCGTGCCCTCTTCCCTCGCGCTCGGTCGGCGCCGGGTCCCCCTCGCCGGGCCGATGTATCGACACGATATATCGGAACAGCAGCTCCGGCAACCCGGCCCCCGTGCCCACGAACGTCAGGCGGCGGCCCCGCGCCGCCCGCACGGCGCTCCAGGCCCATGGCGCCGGGCCCTGGCAGTACCCTGGCGGTCGTGAGCTTTGGCCCAGAGTCGGTTCTCGGGAGCGCGGTCGCCCGCCTTCCCGGGCAGATCGACTACCGCCTGGCTCGCAACGCCGTGGTCAGCGAGTTCCGCAAGGGGCGCCTGTCCCGTCTCGACGTGTGCGACGCCCACCCGGAGCTGCTCCGGGCGGCCCGCAACGTGGGCGACCCGACGGCAGAGGACTGCCCCATCTGCGGGGAGGTCAAGGTCGTCCACGTCTCCTACGTGTTCGGCCCCCGCCTTCCCCCCAGTGGCCGGTGCATCACGTCGCGGGGGGAGATGGCGAAGCTGTCGGCCCGGGTGGTGCAGCTCGCCTGCTACGTCGTCGAGGTCTGCCCGGACTGTTCCTGGAACCACCTGGCCCGCATGCTGGTGGTGGGCGGCCCCCCCCGCCGCTGAAGGCCCCGTCGCCCCTGCCCGTCGGCCCCGCCGCCCCCTGCCCGTCGGCCCCGCCCACCCCGCCCGCCCCCGCCGGCCCCCTCAGTCCTCGTCGCCGTCCTGGACCTCGTGGGGGTAGAGGGACCGGCAGGAGAAGCACCACAGCTCGGCCTGGTCCAAGCGGGTGACCGAACGGGGCCGGCCCCCCGCCTCGGGCACCACGTAGAGCCGGTGGACCACGACCAGGTCGTCGTCCTCGCTGGCGCAGTTCTCGCACACGCGCTCCACGGGCCGACAGTACACTCGGGTCACCGCCGGCAGCCGAGTGGCGCTGGACGGCAGGAGGTGCGCGATGACCACCGACGGCCTCGGCCTGACGGTCCCAGCCGTCCGGGCCCACAAGCGGGGACCTGGGCGGGCGGCCGTCACGGGCCCCTTGGCCGGCGAACCCGAGCCCTTGGCCCACGGGGCCAACGGGAACGGCTCCGGCGCCGGGCCGGCCGGCGGTGGCCGCCGGCCGCTCGTGATGGTGACGGCCTACGACGCCCCCGGCGCAGCCATGGCCGACCGGGCCGGCGTCGACATCATCCTGGTCGGCGATTCCGTGGCCATGGCCGTCCTCGGCTACGAGGACACCCTGCAGCTCACCGTGGCCGACATGGCCCACCACGTGGCCGCCGTTCGCCGGGCCCGGCCCCGCTGCCTGGTCGTGGCCGACCTGCCCTGGATGAGCTACCACCTGAGCCCGGCCGAGACAGTGGCCAACGCTGCCGTCCTGGTCCGGGCAGGGGCCCAGGCGGTGAAGCTGGAGGGCGGCCGCTCCCGGGTGCCCATGGTGGAGGCGCTCCTCCGGGCCGAGGTCCAGGTGATGGGCCACCTGGGGCTGACGCCCCAGTCCGTCCACGGGATGGGGGGCTACCGGGTCCAGGCCAGGCAGGTGGCGGAGGCCGACGCCATGGTGGCCGACGCCATGGCGCTGGCCGGGGCCGGGTGCTTCGCGCTCGTCCTCGAAGGCGTTCCCGACGTGGTGGCCGAGGTGGTGACCGGCGCCGTGGCCGTCCCCACCATCGGCATCGGCGCCGGCCCCGGGTGCGACGGCCAGGTGCTGGTGCTCCACGACGTGCTGGGCCTGAGCGGTGTCGGCGCCGGCCCCGGGTACTCCGATCCCCGGTTCGTCCGCCGGTACGCCGACCTCGGGCGCGACGGTGTCGCCGCCCTCGCCGCCTGGGCGGCCGACGTCCGGGAGGGCCGGTTCCCTTCCTCGGCGGAGAGCTACCACGCCGGAGCGGCTCTGGACGGATGGACCAGCCGACCCCGGTCCCCCGTCCCCGGATGACTGTCACACCCGGGGGCCATACTGGGGCCGATGGATCGATCGCCGACGTCGACTACCATGACGGGGTCCCAACCAGCCCTGCCCCGGATCAACCGGGGCCCCGGTGCCTGCCGGCCCGGGTCCAGAGGGAGGTGAGCCGCCTGATGCGGCCCTACGAGATCACGATCATCTTCGACGCCAGCCTGGAGGAAGAAGCCATCCGGGCCGTCATCGACCGGGCCGTCGGGGTCGTCCGCTCACGAGGCGGCAATCCTGGCCAGGTCGAGCGGTGGGGTCGGCGACGGTTCGCCTACGAGCTCGCGCACCGGTGGGAGGGGTACTACGTCCTCCTCGAGGCGTCGGCAGACGTGGCGACCGTGGCCGAGCTCGACCGGATGCTCTCCCTCGCCGACGAAGTGCTTCGCCACAAGGTGATCCGGCTGCCGGAGCGAACGGCGGGACGGCGGCGTGCCGCCCCCCCGGCCGCCGGCGAGCCGGTGCCCGAGGCGAGCTGATCCTGCGAAAGGGAGTTGAGCATCATGTCCAATGGCAACAGCATCACCGTGGTCGGCAACATCACCCGCGATCCGGAGCTGCGCTTCACCCCGACCGGTCAGGCCACCACGACATTCGGCGTGGCCGTCAACCGGCGGTGGCAGAACCGCCAGACCCAGGAGTGGGAGGAGTCCACGTCCTTCTTCGACGTCGTGTGCTGGCGGGAGATGGCGGAGAACGCCAGCGAGAGCCTGCACAAGGGGGCTCGGGTGGTCGTCACCGGGCGCCTCGACCAGAGGTCGTGGGAGACGAGCGACGGGGAGCGCCGCTCGAAGGTCGAGATCGTGGCCGACGAGATCGGCCCGAGCCTGCGCTTTGCCACCGCCGACGTGCATCGCGTCGAGCGTCATGGAGGTGCCGACGAGTAGCTCAGCTCCAGCGATGTAGCCCGCCCCAATCCGTCCCCGCAACGACCCCGGCTCAGCCGGGGCTGTTGCGCGTGCCGACCCAGGTTCGCGTCCGGCCGAGTTGCATCGAGCGCACCGGGTACGTCGTAACGACCGCGCGCACTCCGACCGACGATCTGACCAGCCAACCCCCATCCCCAACCGCAGCCCTCGACCGGCACACTGCACCTGCCCCGCCCCCGCTCAATCACCTTCACGCCGTCCACAAC
>JBOGGR010000306.1:0-13135 GCA_050744025.1 Acidimicrobiales bacterium | reverse complement strand
CCGGGGAGCGCCACTTCCGCCACTGAAAGGGGCGAGCGTGACAGAGGTCAGCTCGAGTGGCGGCCCGGGGTCGAGGGTGGTCCGCGACGGCCTCTACTTCGGCGAGGGCCCCCGATGGCACGACGGGAGGCTCTGGTACTCCGACTTCTACGACCACGCCGTCCACGCCCTCGCGCCGGACGGCGCGGACGAGCGGGTCCTCGAGGTGGCGGGGCAGCCGTCGGGGCTCGGGTGGCTGCCCGACGGGCGGATGCTCGTCGTGTCGATGCTGGACCGCCGTGTCCTGCGCGTGGAGCACGACGGCACGGCGACGCTGCATGCCGACCTCGGCCGGCTGGCGGGCGGGCACGCCAACGACATGGTGGTCGACCACGCCGGGCGGGCCTACGTGGGCAACTTCGGCTTCGACCTGGAGGCCTGGCACGACGGGTCAGGTGGCCTGGCGACGACGGTCCTCGCCCGCGTCGACCCGGACGGGACGGCCGCCGTCGCTGCTGACGAGCTCCTGTTCCCCAACGGCATGGTCATCACGGGCGACGGGCGGGTCCTCGTCGTGGCCGAGACCTTCGCGTCGCGCCTGACCGCCTTCGACGTGGGCCCGGACGGGTTGCTCTCCGGCCGGCGGGTCTGGGCCGACCTGGCCGGCGCCGTCGCCTCCCCCGACGGCATCTGCCTCGACGCCGAGGGGGCGGTGTGGGTGGCCAGCGCCACCGAGCCCCGGTGCGTCCGCGTCGGGGAGGGCGGGGTGGTGCTCCAGGAGGCCGGGTTCAGCCAGAGGTGCTTCGCCTGCATGCTGGGGGGAGAGGCCGGGAGGACGCTGTACGCCATGACGGCGCCGACCTCGAGGGCGTCCACCGCTTCGGCGGCGCCGGGGGGTCGGATCGAGGCGGCTGCCGTGGCGGTGCCGCGTGCCGGGCTGCCGTGACGGTGCCACCTGCGGGGCTGCCACAGGCGCCCGCCCGACCGTAGGATGCGGTGGGAAGGAGCGCCCTTCCACCGCACGAGGAGGCACCGATGCCGGAAGCCGTGATCGTCGCCACCGCCCGCACCCCCATCGGAAGGGCCTTCAAGGGCTCGCTGGTCGACGCCCGCCCGGACGACATGGGGGGCTTCATCGTCCGCTCCCTGCTGGACAAGGTCAGGGAGGTGGCCGACGCCGACGTGGTCGACGTGATGATCGGGGCCGCCAACGGCGCTGGCGAGCAGGGCATGAACCTCGCTCGCTGCGTAGCCCTCCTGGCGGGCCTGCCGGACACGGTGCCGGGGACGACGGTGAACCGGTTCTGCTCCTCGTCGCTCCAGACCATCCGGATGGCGTTCCACGCCATCAAGGCCGGGGAGGGCGACACGTACGTCGCCGGCGGGGTGGAGAGCGTGACTCGGACCGGCGGCAAGGGGTTCGACAAGGACGATCGCAACCCCCGGTTCACCGAGGAGGCCCGCCCCGACTTCCTCTCCCACGTCTACATACCGATGGGGATCACCGCCGAGAACGTGGCCGAGCGCTGGGACGTCAGCCGGGAGCGCATGGACGCCTACGCCAAGACCTCCCAGGACCGGGCCGTCGCCGCCCAGCAGAGCGGGTTCTTCGAGCGGGAGATCACGCCGTACCCGCTGCCCGACGGCCGATCGGCCACCGCTGACGACGGCCCCCGGCCCGACACCACCCTCGCGCGCCTGGCCGACCTGCCGCCGGCCTTCCGGGAGGGAGGCAGGGTCACGGCCGGGAACTCCTGCCCCCTCAACGACGGAGCCGCCGCCGTCCTGGTCATGTCCGAGGACCGGGCGGCGGAGCTCGGCCTCTCCCCCCTTGCCCGCGTCGTCGCCAGCGCGGTGTCGGGAGTGGCTCCCGAGATCATGGGGGTGGGGCCGATCGAGGCCGTGCGCAAGGTGCTGGCCCAGGCAGGCATGGCGATCGGCGACATCGACGTCGTGGAGCTCAACGAGGCCTTCGCCGCCCAGGTCCTCCCGGTGTGCGACGAGCTCGGCATCTCCGTCGAGGACCAGCTCAACCCGCACGGCGGCGCCATCGCTCTCGGCCACCCGTTCGGCATGACCGGCGCCCGCATCATGACCACGCTCCTGAACGACCTGGCCACCCTGGACAGGACGGTCGGGCTCGAGACGATGTGCGTAGGCGGCGGCCAGGGCATGGCCATGATCGTGGAGCGCCTGGTCTAGGCAGGTGGCCGACGAAGGAAGGTGAGCACTGGCAGCACGCAGCTTCGCTCCGTGACGGGTCAGGACGCGGAAGCGGGGCTGGAGGAGGTGGCCGTCCCGGAGGTGGCCGAGCGGACCCGCCGGAGGACGACCTCCCGGTGGCGGACGGTGGCCAGCTTCATGCGGGTGAGGACCCAGATGGCCCACCAGCCCGGATCGAACTCGGCTCGCCGGTGGGCGAAGCGGGCGGAGCTGGGAGCGGCGTGGTGGTTGTTGTGCAGGCCCTCCCCCTGGGTCAGCCAGGCCAGCCACTGGTTGTTGAAGGCGGTGTTCGGATAGGGCGCCTTCCCGAAGGCGTGCCCCACGGCGTTGACCGCGGCGTTGAGGAACATGTAGAGGGCGACGTGGACGCCGGCTGCCACCAGCACGACCTCCCAGCTCAAGCCGGCCCAGACGGCCGCCGCGGCGACACCCACCCCTAGCCAGGCCCGGTCGAAGAGGAGCCGGTCCCAGATGTCGGGAGGGATGTCGCGCGAGTAGCGGGCCACGACGTCGGCGTCGCGGGCGGCCCGGCGGTAGAGGCCGACGTTGTTGAACTGGACGGCCAGGTAGCCGACCAGGCGGGGGGAGTGGGGGTCGCCGGGGACATCGGTGAACGCGTGGTGCTTGCGGTGGACCGCCACCCACTGTCGGGGCCGGATGCCGCTCGTCATCCAGATCACGACCCGGAAGGCGAAGGCCACGACCGGCGAGACCCGCATGGCACGGTGGGCGAGTGTCCGGTGGAGGTAGATGGTGGTGGCCAGGCCGGCAGCCTGGAACAAGAGCACGCCGAGGATCACACCGACGATGGCAGGCGACATGACTCCACCATAGATACGTCGACGGTGGCTGGCCAAGCCGCCCGGCGGACCCCCAGAGCCGGCCCTTCTCCTCGGAGATGCGGAGGCGTTTGCCCGATTGCGAGCGCCGACCTGGCCGACGGCGGCCCGGCGGCCGGGTAGCATCGACTGGCCATGGCGCGGATCGCCGACCTGCTGGCTGCCGGCCGCACGTTCTCCTTCGAGTTCTTCCCGCCACAGTCCGACGAGGAGCACCGGCGGCTGGTGGGGACGCTGCGGGCGCTGGAGCCCCTGGAGCCGTCGTTCGTCTCCGTCACCTACCGGGGCGGGCGGGAGTCCCGCCAGCGGACCCGCGACCTGGTGGCCGGGATGCTGCGCACGACCACCCTCACGCCCATGGCCCACCTCGTCTGCGCTGCCCACACCCGCCTGGAGCTGGCCGAGATCCTGGTCGACCTGCGCCGGGCCGGCATCGAGAACCTGATGGCCCTCGGGGGCGACCTTCCCGAGGCCTCCGGCGCCGACGGGTCCGGCGCCGGCGAGGCCGGGGACGGCCCGAACGGCAGCCGGGCCCCGTCGCCTGGTGAGCTGGCCCATGCGGTCGAGCTGGTGGAGCTGGCCAGGGCCATCGGCGGCTTCTCCGTCGGCGTGGCCGCCCACCCCGCCGGCCATCCCCGCTCGGTAGACCTCCGGAGTGACCGCGACCACCTGGCCGCGAAGCTGGAGCGGGCCGACTTCGCGGTCACCCAGTTCTTCTTCCGGGCCGAGGAGTACCTGGGCCTGGTCGAGGACCTGGCCTCCCGCGGCTCCCACAAGCCGGTCGTCCCCGGCATCATGCCGGTCACCAGCCTGAAGTCGGTGGCCCGCATGGCGGAGATGGGTGCAGCCGTTCCAGAGGACATAGTCGCCCAGCTGGAGGCCGCGGGCCCCGACCCGGCGGCCGTCCGCCGGGTCGGGGTCGAGCTCACCACCGGGCTGTGCCGGCGCCTGCTGGACCAGGGCGCCCCTGGGCTGCACTTCTACACGCTCAACTGGTCGACCGCGACCCGGGAGATCTACGCCAACCTGGGTCTCGGACTCGCCGCGGCTGCGGCGACGGCGGCCACGGGGACGACCGCCGCCACCTAGGCTCCGAGGCCATGGCCGACAAGATCAAGATGACGCCGGACGGCGTCCTCTCCGTCCCCGAGGAGCCCATCATCCCCTTCGTGGAGGGGGATGGCACCGGCGTCGACATCTGGCCGGCCGCCCGGCTCGTGCTGGACGCCGCGGTCGCCGGGCACGGCCACAAGATCGCCTGGAAGGAGGTGCTGGCCGGCCAGAAGGCCTTCGACCAGACCGGTGAGTGGCTCCCCCAGGAGACCGTCGACACCTTCAGGGAGCACCTCATCGGCATCAAGGGCCCGTTGACCACGCCGGTCGGAGGAGGCATCCGCTCCCTCAACGTGGCGCTCCGCCAGATCCTGGATCTGTACGTGTGCCTGCGCCCGGTGCGGTGGTTCGCCGGCGTGCCGTCGCCGGTGCTCCGCCCGGAGAAGGTCGACATGGTGATCTTCCGGGAGAACACCGAGGACGTCTATGCCGGGATGGAGGTGGCCGAGGGTACACCCGAGGCCAAGCGGCTCATCGAGTACCTGCGGGACGAGATGGGCTGGGACATCCGCGCCGACTCGGGCATCGGGATCAAGCCGGTGTCGGTCACGGGCTCCAAGCGCCTGATCCGGGCGGCCATCGAGCACGCCGTCAGCCGGGGCCGGCGCAGCGTGACCCTGGTGCACAAGGGCAACATCCAGAAGTTCACCGAGGGAGCCTTCCGGGCCTGGGGCTACGAGCTGGTCAGGGAGGAGTTCTCTGGCGTGGCGGTGGGCTGGGACGACTGCGGCGGAGACGCCGGCGACAGGATCCTGGTCAAGGACGTGATCGCCGACATCGCCCTCCAGCAGGTGCTGACCCGGCCCGACGAGTTCGACGTGATCGCCACCACCAACCTGAACGGCGACTACCTGTCCGATGCGCTGGCTGCCCAGGTTGGCGGGATCGGCATCGCTCCTGGCGGCAACATCAACTATGTCACCGGCCACGGGATCTTCGAGGCCACCCACGGCACCGCCCCCAAGTACGCCGGCCAGGACAAGGTCAACCCCGGCTCGGTCCTGCTGTCGGGAGTCCTCATGCTCGAGCACCTCGGATGGCAGGAAGCCGCCGACGACATCGTCCGGGCCCTGGAGGCGACGATCGCGGACAAGGTCGTGACCTACGACTTCGCCCGCCTGATGGAGGGGGCGACCGAGGTCAGGACGAGCGAGTTCGCGTCCGCCATCGTCGACAGGCTGTAGCGCCCGGCTCTGCTCGGTCAGGCGCCGCAGGGCACCGCGCCAGGGCGCCTGCGACGGCCCTTCGCCGGTACCATTGAGCCGGTGGCCGTCCAGCCCGTCCGCTACGCCTTCACCGTCGACGACTACTACCGCATGGCCGAGGCCGGGATCCTGGGGCCGGACGACCGGGTGGAGCTGATCGATGGGGAGGTGGTCGAGATGTCGCCGATCGGGTCCCGCCACGGTTCCTGTGTCGACCGTCTCACCCGACTCCTGGTTCGAGCGGCCGGCGACCGGGCCGTAGTCAGGGTCCAGGGAGCTGTGCGCCTGGACCGCCGCTCCGAGCCAGAGCCCGACCTCGCCCTGCTGCGGCCGCGGGACGACTTCTACGCCAGTCAGCAGCCAGGGCCGGGCGACGTGCTGCTCTTGATCGAGGTGTCCGACACCACCCTGACCTGGGACCTCGGCACCAAGGCCGGACTGTATTCCCGCTCAGGCGTGGCCGAATACTGGGTCGTCGACGTCGAGGGGCGCCAGATCTTCGTCCACCGGCGGCCGGGGCCCACCGGCTACGGGGAGGTGCGGGCGGTGGCGGCAGGAGGTGCGCTGGACGTCCCCGGAGTGCCCGGGGTTCAGCTCCCGGTAGTCGACGCGCTCGGGGCCGGCGCCGGCGGGAGTGGGGCCGCACCGCCTGGCTGATCTCAGCGGTGCCGGCCAGGGGCTCCGGCCAAGGCTCCCTCTCGGTCCGGGAGGCTCTCCAGGGGCATGAGGAAGTGGAAGTTGTCGATCCCCACCTTTGCCTCCAGGGTCCTCCAGATCCTCGCCCCGTCGTCGTAGGGGCCCTGCACGAAGAAGGGCTTGCCGTTCCGCCCGAACCGGATGGAGCTCGTCCGCGGAGGCGAGCCGAGGTGGCCGATGGCCGCCCGGAGGTCGGGAGCAGGCTCGAAGCCGAGGCTCCGGGCGTAGTCGACGGCGCCGAAGACCAGCTCTCCGGCCAGTTCGATCGGCGCTGCCAGCGGGGGCTCGTCGAACGCGTCGAAGTACAGGCGGACGAACGCGGGTAGGTCGTCTCGCCTCATGACACGAGGCCCGAGAGCGTCCTTCACGCCGAGGCAGTAGGCGTCGACCAGGTATCCGCAGGCCGAGACCTTGGGGCCGCCACGGTGCTCACGTGCCACGAGCACGCCCACGAGGCCCGTATGGGCCGACTTGGACGCGCCCAGGCCCGGCCACTCGGGATGGCCCCTGATGCCAAGGCCTTCGCTCCATCCGGTGCTCACCCAGCACCCGACGAGCCTCGGCTCGCAGGGGGGGGCCGCCGGCCGTTCAGCGGCCATGGCGCGGATGAGCATGGCCACCGTGGCTGGCCTCGCCCCGAGCGCGCGCGAGATCTCCTTGGGCGAGCAACCGGCCGTGCGCAGCTCCCGGGCTCGTCGTGCCAGCTCCTCTTCGTCCATGCGACACTTCTACCAAGCCGGTGGGGGGAGGTGGTGGATACCCGGCCGGCGAGCGGCGCTCGGCGGCTCGGGGATTGGGGCGGGGGCCGGCGCCAGGGATAGGGTCCGGGCGATGTCGAGCGAGTCACGTCCCCCTGTCCAGGTCACCGTCACCGGGGCCGCCGGCCAGATCGGCTATGCGCTGGTGTTCCGCATCGCTTCGGGCCAGCTCCTGGGCCCCGACCAGCCGGTCGTGCTCCGGCTGCTCGAGATAGAGCCGGCCATGGCCGCCCTCGACGGGGTGGCGATGGAGCTGGACGACTGCGCCTTCCCGTTGCTCGCCGGTGTCGTCACCACGTCGGACCTGAGGGTCGCCTTCGACGGGACGTCGTGGGCGCTGCTGGTCGGCTCGGTGCCGCGCAAGGCAGGCATGGAGAGAGGCGACCTGCTCAACGTCAACGGCGGGATCTTCAAGCCCCAGGGCGAGGCCATCGCCGCCCACGCCGCCGGCGACGTGAGGGTCCTCGTGGTGGGCAACCCCTGCAACACGAACTGCCTGATCGCCAGGGCCAACGGGCGCGACGTGCCGGTCGAGCGCTGGTTCGCCATGACCCGCCTCGATGCCAACCGGGCTGCCACCCAGCTGGCCCGCAAGGCCGGGGTGGGAGTCTCCGAGGTCGCCAACCTCGCGGTGTGGGGCAACCACTCGGCGACGCAGTACCCCGACTTCGACAACGCCCGCATCGCGGGAAGGCCGGCGCCCGACGCCATCGGCGACCGGGCCTGGCTGGAGGGGGAGTTCCTCACCACGGTGCAGAAGAGGGGAGCAGCTGTCATCGAGGCCCGGGGCGCGTCCTCCGCGGCATCCGCGGCCAACGCCGTCGTGGACACGGTGGTGGGTCTTCGCACCCCGACCCCCGACGGTGACTGCACCTCCGTCGCGGTGGTGAGCAAGGGGGAGTACGGAGTGCCCGAGGGGCTGCAGTTCGGCTATCCGGTTCGGTCCGACGGGTCGTCCTGGGAGGTGGCAGGCGGCTTCGAGCACGGGCCCTTCGGGAAGGAGCGGCTGAAGGTCACCACCGACGAGCTGGTCGCCGAGCGCGACGCCGTCGCCGGGCTGCTTTGAGCGGTCGCAAGGCGGGCGCCACGCGAATGCGAGTCGACGCCGTCATCGTGACGGTGGCCGAGGCGCTCGAGGGCGGCTACGCCGGGGACGGTTGGAGGGCGAGGTCGATGCCCATGTGGCGCAGGTAGGCGAGCTTGGCCTCGATGGCGCCACGCCACGCGTCCAGGTCGGCCTGGAAGTGGTCGCGGTCACCGTCCTCGTAGGCGTGCTCGAGCTCGTCGAACGCCGCGTCCTCGGCGTCCAGCAGGGCTCGGCAGCGGGCCAGCACATGGTCATCGATCACGCCGGTAAGCGTCACGCTCGGTGCCCCCTTGGTCGGTAGTAGTCCGTGCCCCCGAATCTACCCGAGCCGGCCGCGCTCCACCGGGTCCCGGCCGGCCGCCGGGCCGCCTCAGTAGCTGGTGCGGCTCCGCACCTGGTCGAAGCAGGCCTGGACCCGGTGGAGCACGTCCTGGCCCCGGGCCAGGGCGCCCGAGTCCCCCCGCACCCGGATGCGCCCGGCCAGGAGCGCGGCCTCGGCGCTCAGCTCGCCCCGGGACAGGGCGGCGGCGGTGGCGTAGTCCTCGGACAGGGTCACGTCCGGGTCGTCCACGCCGCCGGCCACCACCTCGACCCGGCCGCCGGCGACCCGGATGGCGTACGTGGCACCCTGCCAGGAGCAGGCGGCGGAGGCGGCCCCGCCGCCTGCGGGAGAGGGGGTGACGACCTGCTGGACGGTGAGAGCCACGCCGGCCGCCCTTGCCCCCAGCTCCTCGTCGCCGGCCGCGGCCGCGTTGAGCTCGTCCATCCACTCGGGAGACAGGAACGTCGCCAGCGGGGCCTCCTCGGGGTCGGCCCCCAGTTCTACAGCCCAAGCACTCCGGTCACCATCCGGCGCGCCAGGCGCCCGGGGCCTGGCTGGGCCGGTCCGACATGCCTGAGGACCCCGACGTCAGATCCTGAGGGTGCTACCCGCTCGCCCCGGCCTTCCACGCTGCCGTGACCGGGGTGCGGGCGGGGCGCCGGCCGATCTTGCGCCCCAGCCATGCGATGGGGTCGTAGCAGCCGTCGGCCACCCGCTCCTTGAGCGGGATGATGGCGTTGTCGGTGATGTGGATGCCGGCCGGGCAGACCTCGGTGCAGCACTTGGTGATGTTGCACATGGCCACGCCGAGCATCTCCCGCAGCAGGGGCCGCCGGTCCAGGGTGTCGAGCGGGTGCATCTCCAGCTCGGCGATGCGGGCCATGAAGCGGGGGCCGGCGAAGCGCTGCTTGTTGTCCTCGTGGTCCCGGATGACGTGGCACACGTCCTGGCACAGGAAGCACTCGATGCACTCCCGGAACTCCTGCACCCGGTCCACGTCGGCCTGGGCCATGCGCCGGGTGCCGTCGGCCGCAGCCGGCCCTGGGGTGAAGGGCGGGATGCGGGCCGCCACCTCGTAGTTGAAGGACACGTCGGTGACGAGGTCCCGGATGATCGGGAAGGTCTTGAGCGGCGCCACCGTGATGGGGGCGCCGGGGTCGAAGATGCTCATCCTGGTCATGCACTGGAGCCGGGGCCTGCCGTTGATCTCGGCGCTGCACGACCCGCACTTGCCGGCCTTGCAGTTCCAGCGCACGGCCAGGTCGGGGGCCTGGGTGGCGGCGAGGCGATGGATCACGTCGAGGACGACCTCCCCGTCCTCGAACGGCACCCGGTACTCGACGAAGCCGCCCCCGGTGATGTCCCCCCGCCAGACGTGGAGGACCGCCTCGCCTCCCGATGCCTCCAGGTGAGCGGGGGCGGGGGCCGGGGACGCCCCCGCCGGCGCCCCGACCGCCCCGACCGCCCCCGGCGCCCCGACCGCCCCCGTCCCCGCCGGCGCGACGCTGGTGTCCGTCATAAGTGCTCCTCCTCGAACAGGGCCTGCAGCTCGTCGGGCATCCGGGGCAGCGGCTCCCGGCGCAGGGTCAGCTTCCCCGCCTCCATCCGCAGCACCTGGTTGACCTGCCCGAGCTCGGGGTCGAGCTTCGGGTAGTCGTCCCGGGTGTGGCCGCCGCGGCTCTCCCGGCGCTCCAGGGCGGCGGTGGCGATGCAGCGGGACACGGCGAGGAGGGAGTCCAGGCTCATGGCCAGGTGCCAGCCCGGGTTGTACTGCCGGTTGCCCTCCACCGACACACGCTCGGCCCGCTCCTCGAGCCCGCCCAGCTCCTCCAGCGCCTTCTCCAGCTCCCCCTCCGTGCGGATGATGCCCACCAGGTCCTGCATCACGCCCTGGAGGTCGTGCTGGAGGGTGTACGGGTTCTCCCCTCCCTCCCGGCCGAACGGCGCCAGCGCCGCATCGATCGCGGCGCCCACCTCGGCCCCGTCCGGCTCGGGCACGGCCGCCAGGCCCTGCGCGTGCCCGACCGCCCCGAGGCCCGCCCGCCTCCCGAAGGTCAGGAGGTCGCCGAGCGAGTTGCCGCCCAGGCGGTTGGACCCGTGGAGCCCGGCCGCCACCTCGCCAGCCGCGAACAGGCCGGGGATGGTCGTGGCGCCGGTGTCGGGCTCGACGCGGACTCCCCCCATCACGTAGTGGCAGGTCGGGCCGACCTCCATGGGGGTCTCGGTGATGTCGACGTCGGCCAGCTCCTTGAACTGGTGGTACATCGACGGCAGGCGCCGGCGGATGTACTCGGTGTCGTGGCGGCTGGCGATGTCGAGGAAGACCCCGCCGTGGGGGCTGCCCCGGCCGGCCTTCACTTCGCTGTTGATGGCACGGGCCACCTCGTCACGGGGCAGGAGGTCGGGGGTGCGCCGGTTGTTGATGTGGTCGTCGTACCACCGGTCGGCCTCCTCCTCCGTGTCGGCGGTCTCGGCCTGGAACATCTCGGGGACGTAGTCGAACATGAAGCGGTGGCCCTCGCTGTTCTTCAGGGCACCGCCGTCACCCCGCACGCCCTCGGTCACGAGAAGCCCCCGGACCGACAGCGGCCACACCATCCCGGTGGGATGGAACTGCACGCACTCCATCTCGGTCGTGTCGGCTCCGGCCCACAGTGCCATGGCGTGGCCGTCGCCGGTCGACTCCCACGAATTGGACGTGTAGGTGTAGCAGCGGCCGATGGAGCCGGTGGCGAGGACGATTGACTTGGCCTCGAACACCACCACGTCGCCCGTCGGTCGCCAGTAGCCGACGGCGCCCGACACCCGGCCGTCCGAGTCGCTGAGGAGGCGGAGGATCTTGCACTCCATGTGGACGTCGATGTCGAGGTGCACCGCCCGCTGCTGGAGGGTCCGGATGAGCTCCAGGCCGGTGCGGTCACCGACGTGGGCGAGGCGGGCGTAGCGGTGGCCGCCGAAGTCCCGCTGGAGGATCCGGCCGTCGCCGGTCCGGTCGAAGAGGGCGCCCCACGCCTCGAGCTCGTAGACCCGGTCCGGCGCCTCCTGGGCGTGCAGCTGGGCCATGCGCCAGCTGTTGAGGTACTTGCCGCCGCGCATCGTGTCGCGGAAGTGGACCTGCCAGTTGTCCTCTGCGTAGACGTTGCCCATCGCCGCCGCCACGCCGCCCTCGGCCATGACCGTGTGAGCCTTGCCGAGGAGCGACTTGCACACCAGCGCGGTGCGCAGTCCGCGCGACCGGGCCTCGATGGCGGCCCGCAAGCCGGCACCCCCGGCACCGATCACGATCACGTCGTACCGGTGCGTCTCGTACTCGGGCATGGTCACTCCTCTCGTGCCGCTCGCCGCGCCGGTCCCGGCCTAGAAGAGGCGGACATCGGGGAAGACGCCGCCGGCGACCAGCCGGACGTAGAGGTCGGTCAAGGCGACGAACACCAGACTGGCCCAGGCGAATTTCATGTGGATGGCGTTGAGCGGGGTCACCAGCTTCCACAGCCGGTAGCGGAGCGGATGCTTGGCGAAGCTCCGCACGTGGCCGCCGCACAGGTGGCGGCAGGAGTGGCACGACAGGGTGTACAGCCACAGCAGGACGGCGTTGACCGTGAGCACCAGCGACCCGATCGTCACCCCGATGCCTGTCCCCGGCTGGTTGAAGGCCACGACGGCGTCGATGGTGAGGATGATGTTGAGGCCGAAGCCCAGGTAGAAGAACCACCGGTGGACGTTCTGGAGGATGAGGGGGAACCGGGTCTCGCCGCTGTAGCGGCCGTGGGCGTCGGCCACGCCGCAGTTCGGTGGGGACATCCAGAAGCCCCGGTAGTAGGCGCGCCGGTAGTAGTAGCAGGTGAGGCGGAAGCCGAGCGGGACGAGGAGGATGAGGACGGCGGGGGAGATCATCCACTGGCTGAGCTCGAGGCCAGGGTGGCTTCCCGGCACGCAGCTCCCGGCCAGGCAGGGGGAGTAGAAGGGGGAGAGCAGGTCGCGGTGTGTGGCCGCTCCCACGTAATAGTTGCGGTTCACGAACGCGGCCCACGTCGAGTAGACGACGAACGCCGTCAGGATCGTCACCGTCACCGCGGGCTGCACCCACCACCGGTCGGTGCGCAGGGTGGGCCGGTCCGGGCCGCCCCTGGTGCCCCCGATCGTCACCGGGCTGACCGTCGCCTTCTCCACCGTGGTCACGCCGTCCTCCTGTCGTTCGCTGCGGTCTCGCGCCCGCCTTCCTTCGGGAGGCTCGCCGCGTCGGCGGGGACGGGTCGCCAGGAGCGACCGTCGGCGCGCCGGCGGCGGGGTCCGGGCACGGGCGGCCCTCATCATTCCAGACTGCAGCACGGGGTACGCAACTCGCCTCGCCGGCCGTTGCACCGCCACCACTCCCCGTACCCGTGCGGGGAGTGGTGGCCATAGGCTCGACGACATGCCCGAGCCGCCCTCCTACGCCCCGCTCCCGCCGCACGATCTTCCCGGCACCCTCGGCGACCTCCGGGCGTCCGGCTGGCGGTCCGTCCCCGTGGCCGAGGAGCTGCGCCGGAACGCCGGCGCCCGTATCGCCGCGGCGGAGCCCCTGGTGCACGGGGTGCTGGGCTTCGAGGAGACCGTCCTGCCCCAGCTGGAGAACGCCCTGCTCGCCGGGCACGACGTCATTCTCCTCGGCGAACGGGGCCAGGCCAAGACGCGGCTCATCCGTTCCCTCGTGACACTGCTCGACGAGTGGCTACCGGTGGTCACCGGCTCGGAGATCAACGACGACCCGTACCACCCGACGTCCCGCTTCGCCCGGCTCCGGGTGGAGGAGGAGGGCGACGACACCCCCGTCGACTGGGTGCACCGCTCCGACCGCTACGGCGAGAAGCTCGCCACCCCCGACACCTCCATCGCCGACCTCATCGGCGAGGTGGACCCGATCAAGGTAGCCG
>JBOGGR010000305.1:0-5132 GCA_050744025.1 Acidimicrobiales bacterium | reverse complement strand
GGGGCCGGGGGGGCCACCGGGCCGGCCCCTCCGCCGGCCGGGGGACCGGCTCCTCGGTCGGGCGGCGGGCCATCCCCTCCCGCTGCTCCGCCCGCCGGGGGACTGGCTCCTCCGCCGGGGGGCGGGCCGTCCCCTCCCGCTGCTCCGCCCGCCGGGCTCGGGTCGAGGGTGGCCAGATCCACCACCTGGCGGGACTGCCCGTAGTCCACCCCCGCCTTGCCAGGTGTCACCGTCGGGCCCGTCCCCGACGCCTCGCCGCCGTCCCCCGCCCCGGCGGCCGCCGCCCCGCCGAGCAGCTGGGCGCCGGCCCCCTGGAGCAGGACCGGGCCCAGCATCCGGGCCGGCCTGGTGACCGGCGAGGCGACCCGGCGGCCCAGCCCCCGGCCCGCCCCCTCGAGGTGGCCCACGGCCCCGGCCTCGATCATGGGGAGGAGCCGGAGGAGGGCGAAGGGGCTGAGGGTGGCGAGCATGAGCAGTGCCGTCCCCTGCACCACCGCCCCGATCCCGGACAGCCCGCGTGGCCCGGCGACGGCGCTGGCGGCCAGCACCAGGACGGCCACGATGACGAGCTTCGCGAGCACCAGGGCCGCCAGCGTCTCGGTGAGCCGACGGGCCCACCGCGCCGTGACGGGCCAGACCAGGCCGGCCACGACGAGAGGGAGGAACAGCACGGCGACCTCGATCGCAGCGGCCCGCACGACCAGCTCCAGCCACAGGAGCAGAGCCCCGAAGGCGAGGAGCACGAGGGCCACGAAGGCGACGAACAGCGGGACGCCGGCGTAGCCGGCCAGCGACGCCGGGAGGAGCGTCGCGGCCAGGGCCTGCATGGACCGGGCCATGTCACTCCCGGCCCCGCCGGCCACCGTCAGGCACAGCGCGTCCACCGCTCTGGTCCCCGCTCGCACCAGCTCGACCCCTGCCGCCCCGACGAGGAGGGCGACGGGCACCTGGACGGCGGTGGAGCGGGCGAGCTGGCCCAGGTCCTGGCGGACGATCGCATGCATCAGCGACACGAGCAGCAGGACCAGGACGGCCACGGCGGCCAGCTCGACCATGCCCCGGTAGCTCTTCGAGAACCAGGGAGCGGACAGCAGCGGCTCCGTCGTGGCCGACAGGGCTCCCTTGTGGCTGGGGGTGGCGAGGAGCTCGCCCACGTGGTGGAGGAGCCAGCTCGTGCCGTCCGAGATCCCGCCGTCGACAGCCCGGAAGACCTGCTTCACCAGGTACCCGCCGAGGGTCCCGCCGAGCCCGGCGGCCGTCCCGGCCGCCGTCACGGATGCAGCCCGGCGCCGGTCACGGCATGACCGGCGCCGTAGAAGAAGGTCACGATCCCCGGCGCAGCCCCCATCACGAGGGCGGCCGCTCCCGACACCAGCACGGCGCGGCGGCCGGCCACCGACTGGTGGTAGTTCTGCGAATGGGCGCCGAGCGCCCAGATGGCGGCCCCGACCAGCACCCCGACCAGAGCCAGGATCACCGCCCAGCCGCCGATGCCGTCCGCCAGGTTCTGCAGGACGGCGCTGCCCGGGAGGCCCCCCAGGCCGGGGTGGAAGCTCCCGCCACCGGGGAGGGTCACCGGGGGAGCCTGGGCGACCAGGGCCACAGGCGCCGCGTAGAGCGCGCTGGCGAGGGACCACATCATGACGAGCTCCTCTCCTGTCCGCCCGGTCCCCACTCAGGGGCCCCGAGCCCCGGGGTTCCCGCCCGGTCACACCACCATATACCATGTCTCATGTTGTTTCAAGTGGTTTCATGATCTACGATGCGGAGATGCGCCGAGCCCTCCTCCTCGTGGCGGCCCTCCCGTTCGTCGCCGCGGCGTCGGCCGCCGGCCTGGCCTCGCTCGCCGGGCTCGGCTCCACGCTCCTCTCCTCCGGCGCCGTCCCCTCGGCCCAGGCGCTGGCCGGCATCCCCGCCGCCTACCTCGGGACCTACAGGGCGGCGGCAGCAACCTGCCCGGGGCTACCCTGGAGCGTGCTGGCCGCGATCGGCACGGTCGAGTCCGGCAACGGCACCTCGACCCTCCCCGGCGTCCACTCGGGCACGAATGCCGCCGGGGCCGAGGGCCCGATGCAGTTCCTCCCGGCCACCTTCGCCGCCTACGACCAGCCGGTCCCGCCCGGCGGGGCCGCGCCGCCCACGCCCTTCGACCCCACCGACGCCATCTACGCCGCGGCCAGGGACCTCTGCGCCAACGGCGCCAGGGACGGCGCCGACATCCCCGCCGCTGTCCACGCCTACGACCACAGCCAGGCCTACGTCGCCCAGGTCCTCTCCTGGGCCGCCACCTACGCCGCGCCGGCGCCGGCCGGCGCCCCCGGGCCCGCTGGCGACCCCGGGCCGGCTGGCGCCATCGCCGCCGACTACGCCCTCGAACAGATCGGCACCCCCTACCGCTGGGGCGGCGAAGCCCCGGGCGTCGGCTTCGACTGCTCCGGGCTCACCCAGGCCGCCTACGCCTCCGCCGGCGTCGCCATCCCCCGCACCTCCGAGGCCCAGTGGTCCGCGCTGCCGCACGTCCCCCTCGACGGCCTCCAGCCGGGCGACCTCGTGTTCTTCGACCCAGGCGAGTTCATCGCCGGCCTCCCGGGACATGTCGGCATCTACGTCGGCAACGGCGAGATGGTCGACGCCCCCCACACCGGCGCCACCGTCAGGATCGAGAGCCTCGCCGGCTGGCCCGCGCCCCTTGGCGCGGCCCGGCCATCACCTGTGCCCGCCGGCCGGGCCATGCCGCCCTGGCCGGGGAAGGCCGCCCTGGCCGGGGAAGGCCGTCAGCCGGCGATGACGACGGCGACGACGAAGGCCGGGTAGCAGAGCAGGAGCAGGCTGCCGGCGCGGCGCCCCAGGGTGCGGGCCCGCCAGCCGAGCCCGAGGGCCAGCGCCAGTGCCGCCATCATCACGACGAGGGGGATGTGGAGGGATGCCGGGCTCGTGATGCGCAGCGGGCGGACCAGGGCGGCGGCGCCGAGCGTCATGGTGGCGTTGTACGCGAAGGACCCGACGACGGCGGCGACGACCGCCTCGGTGGCACCCCGGCGGGCAGCCGACCACGCCAGCACGACGAGCTCGAAGGCGGTGGCGAAGCCGACCAGGGTGACGCTGAGGGTCGTCTGGAACGCCGACGCGTGGGCGAGGTGCCGGATCGCGTCGACCAGGACCGTTGCCCCCACGGCCATGGCCGCGACTCCGGCGAGGATGACGACCAGGTCCCGGCCGACCCGCCGGCGGCCAGCGGCGGCCGCCGCCCGCTGCCTGGCCAGGTCGAGCTCGGCCGTCTCGCCCAGGGCGGGAGGCCGTCCTTCGAGCGCCCAGATGACGGCGACGTAGGCGACGTAGAGGCCCACCAGGCCCAGCCCTTCGAGCCGGGACACCCGTCCGCCCCAGGCGACGACTGCGCACGCCGCGCCGACGGGGAGGGCGGCCAGGCCGTAGCGGCGGACGCGGGCCCCGAACGGGAGGGGGGCGAGGAACGCGCCGACGCCGAGGGCGACCAGGCACATGGCCACGTTGGCGCCGGCCACGTCGCCGAGCGCGATGGCCGGAGCGTGGCGCAGGCTGGCAGCGATCCCGGTGGCGAGCTCCTCGGGCTCTGCGCCGGCGAGCAGCAGCGCCAACGCAAAGGTGGACACGCGCAGCGCGACTGCAGCGGGGGCCAGGTGCTCGGCGAACGCCTCGGCGCCCCAAACGATCCCGCCTGTGCCGACGACGACCAGGACCACCCAGGCGAAGGTCGCCATGGCCCCAGTTCTAACCGGCGGGCCACCGTCACCCCGTTCGCCAGGTCCCGGCCGGTAGGCTGCGGTCGTGCTCGGCGCCCCCGAGATCGCCGCGATCAGGGAGCACACCGTCCTGCTCGTCCTGGTGGCCGTGGCGGTGGTCGCGGCCGCCTGCCTGTCCCTCGCCGTCGGGCTCGCCCTGTCCCGCCGTTCGGTGAACCGCCGCCTGGCCAGCCTGGCGACCCGCCTCGGCACCGAGCCCCTCGCCAATGCCGCCGGCGCCGTCATGATCGAGGTCCCCCACCTCGACCTCCCGTCGGACAGGGGCGGCCTGGAGGCGGTCCTCGAGCGGCTCCAGCAGGCCGCCGAGCTGGCGACGGAGGCCGTGACCCGGGCCGGGGAGGAGACCGTCAGGCTCCGCCGGGCCCTCGACTCCATGCCCCAGGGCGTGGTCGTGTGCGGCGAGGACGGGCGGGTGCGGTTCCGCAACGCCAGGGCCATGAGCCTGATAGGCGGCCGCCACGGCGACCTGCTCGCCGCCCGGGCCCTGGACGATCTCCTCGTCGAGTCGGCGGACGGCACCAGCGCCGAGCGGACCCTCGACCTCTACGGGCCGCCCCGGCGGACGCTCACCGTGCGGACCACCGCCATCGACGACGACCGGCGCTCGCTCGGGGTCGTGGCCGTTCTCGACGACGTCTCCGAGCGGCGGCGCCTCGAGGCGGTCCGGCGGGACTTCGTGGCCAACGTGAGCCACGAGCTGAAGACGCCGGTCGGCGCCCTCGGCCTCCTGGCCGAGACCCTGGCGGCCGAGACCGACCAGGCGGTGGCCAGGCGGCTGGCCGATCGCATCCAGGCCGAGTCGTTCCGGGTGAGCCGGATCATCGAGGACCTGCTCGACCTGTCCCGCATCGAGGCCCAGGAGTCCCCTCCCCGTGAGCCCACCGAGGTCAACCTGGTCATGGCCGAGGCCATCGAGCGGGTGCGCCAGACGGCCGAGGCCTGCGGCGTGGGCCTGGCCATGGACGAGCCCCGGCCGCCAGTGGCCGTCCTCGGCGACCGGCGCCAGCTCGTCTCGGCCCTCCACAACCTGCTGGAGAACGCCATCAAGTACTCCGACAGCGGATCGCAGGTCGAGCTGGCGGGCCGGCCCGGCCCCGACTGGGTCGACCTCGTGGTGCGGGACCACGGCGTAGGGATCCCGGCCCGGGACCTCGAGCGGGTCTTCGAGCGCTTCTACCGGGTCGACCAGGGCCGGAGCCGCCAGACCGGGGGGACGGGGCTCGGGCTCGCCATCGTCCGCCACGTCGCCCACAACCACGGCGGCCGGGTGTGGGTCGAGTCCCGCGAGGGCGAGGGCTCGACCTTCACCCTCCGCCTCCCGATCGCCCCGCCCGGGCCGCCCGCCGGCGC
>JBOGGR010000304.1:0-18491 GCA_050744025.1 Acidimicrobiales bacterium | reverse complement strand
GAGGGCGCCGCACCGGGACCCCCTGAGGGCGCCGCAGCCCGCCCCCCCGGCCCCGGCTGGGCGGCGGCAGAAGGCGGGGCGCCCCCGTGACCTGGATCGCCGACATCGTGCAGGGGATCCTCCTCGGCGGCCTCTTCGCCCTGTTCGCCTGCGGGCTGTCGTTGCTGTTCGGCGTCATGGAGGTCATCAACCTGGCCCACGGCGACATTGCGGTGGTGGCTGCCTACCTGGCCGTCGTGCTCGTGCCGGCGCTCCACCTGCCGGCCATCTGGTCCTTCGTGATCGTCGTCCCGGTCTTCGCAGTGGGCGGCTACCTCCTCCAGCGCGGCCTGCTCCAGCCGAGCCTCCGCTCTGGGCCCATCACCACCCTGCTCGTGACCTTCGGCGTGTCCGTGGTCCTGGAGAACGTCCTGCTCGAGGTCTTCAGCGCCAACAGCCACTCGCTGCAGATCGGCTCCCTGGTGTCCAGCTCGTTCCGCCTCTCCGGCCAGATCTCGATCGGGTACCTGTCGCTCATCATCTTCGGCGTCGCCCTGGTGGTCCTGGTCGGCCTGCAGCTGTTCCTCTCCCGCTCGAGGACGGGGCGGCTCATCCGGGCCGTAGCCGACGACCGGGAGGCCGCCCAGCTCGCCGGCGCCGACTACCAGCACCTGTTCGGGATCGCCGCCGGCCTCGCCTTCGCCACCGTTGCGCTGGCTGGCCTGGCCCTCGGGATGTACTCCTCGATCGATCCCACCGCGGGGACCACCTACCTCCTGTACGCCTTCGAGGCAGTGGTGATCGGCGGCCTCGGGTCACTGTGGGGGACGCTCGCCGGCGGGGTGATCCTCGGCCTGGCGACCACCCTCGGCGCCCGGGTCGACCCGAACCTCGGCTCGCTCCTGCCGCACCTCGTGTTCCTGGCCGTGCTGGCCGTGCGCCCCCGGGGCCTGTTCCCGAGGCGGGCCGAGCTGTGACGGCGCCCGCCGGCGCCGCCGTCGCGGCGCCAGCGTCTCGCCCGACCCTCGTGACCCGGGCGCAGCGGCCGGTCGCCTGGACCGCCCTCCTCGGCATCGTCGCCGTGGTGGTGCTGGCGCTGCTCCCCTACCTCGTCCAGCGAGGCGCCACCGACACGCTCGTCAACCTGTTCATCCTGATCGTCCTCGCGACCATGTGGAACGTCCTGGCCGGCTACGGAGGGCTGATCTCGGTCGGGCAGCAGGCCTACATAGGCCTCGGCGCGTACGCCGTCCTGGTCAGCGCCCAGCACGGCGTGGAGCCGTTCGTCGCCATCCCGATAGCCATCGCCGCCTGCGCCGTGCTGGCCATCCCGGGCTCGTGGCTGATGCTCCGCCTGAGCGGGGGCTACTTCGCCATCGGCACGTGGGTGCTCGCCGTGGTGGCCCAGCTCATCGTCAGCCGCTTCTCCTCCATCGGCGGGGGGGAGGGCACCGCCCTGCCCGGCCTCTCCAGCCTGGACGCCACCCTTCGGGGCGCCTACACGTACTGGGCGGCCCTCCTGATCCTGGTCGTCGCCCTGCTGGCCGTCTACGGCCTCCTGCGCAGCCGCACCGGGCTCGTCCTCACCGCCATCAGGGACAACGAGGTCGGGGCCCGGAGCATCGGCGGCAGCATCGGCCGGGCCAAGCGGGGCGTGTACCTGCTGTCCGCGGCCGGCTGCGGGGCCGCCGGCGCCCTGCTCATCATCAGCCAGCTGAACGTGGAGCCGGCGGCCATCTTCAACGTGCAGTGGTCGGCGGAGATGATCTTCGCGGTGCTGATAGGCGGGATCGGCTCGGTCGAGGGCCCCGTCCTCGGGGCCATCGTCTTCATCGTGCTCCAGCAGGGCCTGGCCCAGTACAACGCCTGGTACCTCATCATCCTCGGCGCGGTCGCCATTGCCATCGCCATCTGGGCACGGCGCGGCCTGTGGGGCCTGCTCACCAGCCGTGTGCCGCTCCAGCTCTTCCCCGTCGGGTACTGGCTGCACTCCGACGCTCCCGATGCCCGGAGGCGCCGGTGGGGGCGGCCAGGCCGGCGGCGCTGAAGCTGGAGGTACCCCGGATCGCCGGATGTCGGGGTTGTGCTGGGGGGAGAGGTTGGATCACCTGGGCCTGGTCGATGAGGCCGACCGCAGAGTGCTTCGCCCCATCCACCGGTCACTCGGAAGGCGAGTGCTACCGAGCGGTGCTGGAGACCCAGCTGGCGGGGGGCGACTTCATCTCCGACACCTCCCTGCTCGCCGGCGAGGCCACCCGCCGGCCGGGGAGGCAACCCGGCGCCCACGCACGGGCGCGGAGGCTTGGCTTGATCACAAGCTGAGCGCAGGGCTAGCGTCCCTACGAGGGGAGTTGCTCGGGATGCCAAGCCCGAGAGCCGACGAGCGAAGGGGCCGATAGTCAATGAAGACTAGGGCAGCAGCCGCCGGTAGCGACAGTGTGGCGCCTCGTCTCTGACGAGCTGCGGCATCGCTCAGGTCGTGCACTGGCCCTTGGCGTCGGCATCCTCGTGGCCGCCCTCTCGTTCAGCCTCCTCACCTCCGAAGCCAAGACCAGCCGCGTTGTCATAACGGGGACGGTCACGGCGAACTTCAGGCCGGCGTACGACCTGGTCATCCGTCCCAAGGGCTCCGTGACGAGCTTCGAGCGGCGCCAAAGGGTCGTGGAGGACGGATTCTTGTCCGGGATCTTCGGCGGGATCACCCTGGCGCAATGGCGGACGATCCAGCGTCTTCCCGGGGTCGCGGTCGCAGCCCCGGTCGCGAACGTGGGCTCGTTCCTCTTGACAGGCAACATCTACGTGTCGCTCCCTCGTGCCAAGGGCGCTGGGTCGGGGTCTCAGGCGCTCTACCGCTTCTCGACCGACTGGGTTGTCCACGACGGGCTCGAGAGCTATCCCGGGGGGATGGAGTACCTCTATTCGACGACGAACCCGCTCGTGCTCTCGGCCGGCCGCTACTACCCAAGGGAGGTGGTCCCGGGGTCTCCCCATCCGTTGGACGTATGCGGGGCCTTCGCCAGGGGCGCTCCCGCCACCACTGGACCGGCGTCGCCGTTCAGCGCTCCGAAGCCCTTGGCATCTCCGTACGCCATCGGCTCCGGCCTGACGTGCACGTCCACCGTGGAGCGCTTTCCACCGGGATCGGTCGTGCCCAACACCGATCGCGCCGGCCAGAGGGCCGTCTCGGTGTCCTTCGAGGTCCCGATCCTCGTGAGCGGCATAGATCCGGCTTCGGAGAACCAGCTGCTCGACTTCGCCCACACGGTCGTCTCGGGGCGCTACCTGCGAGAAGGAGAAGGCCTGTCCGCCCCCGTCAGGCTCGGGACCCCCAGCCCCCAGGCTCCCTACACGAGGGAGGTGCCCGTTCTCGCCAGCGACAAGACCTTCCTCGATCAGGTCGCACACGTCGTCGTGAGCCGCCTCCAAGTCCCCCCCGGGACGAGCCTGCCAAGGGCGCTCGCCTCCTCCGACGCCTACCGCTTCGTCACCCATCTCCGCGGGCACCCGGTGGAGCAGGTGAAGATCACGCCAGGGGAGGTCTACGACGGGTTCCTCAACCAGCTGGGCCAGCGTCCCAACTACGGCACCGGCGCCATCACCTCTTTCACCGGCACCGGGTTCACCGGCTCGTATTGGACCGTCGGTCCCACCCGCTATCGACCTGTCGGCCCCAGCGCCCTGGCTGCCGAGACGGTCCCGAACGACCCCAGCGTGTGGTTCGAGAAGACCACCACCCCCAGCGAGGGCGGTAGCCTGGCACCTGCTGGGAGCCAGGACACCTGGTTCCGGGGCCTCGCCATCAGGAGCGGCTCGGGCAGCATACGACCGACATCGAAGTCGAGCCCCGCCAAGGGCCATCCCGTGTTCGACGCGCCCGCGCTGAAAGTGGTCGGCCGCTTCGACCCTGGGCGCTTGCCGAGCTTCTCTCCGCTGTCCCGGGTGCCACTCAGCACGTACTTCCCGCCCCAAGTCGAGCCAGGTGGGCCGGTGGCCGCAGGCGTGCTCGGAAAGAGGGCGCTCGGGCCGACAACCAATCTCGGAGGCTATGTTCCCGAGCCGCCGCTGTTCCTCACCACGATCAAAGGGGCGGAGGCCCTCGAGGACCCGAACGCCTTTGCCGGAGCGAGCCAGAAGGCTCCGATCAGCGCCATCCGGGTGAAGGTGACCGGGGTGACGGG
This sequence comes from Acidimicrobiales bacterium, assembly GCA_050744025.1. Classification (GTDB taxonomy): domain Bacteria; phylum Actinomycetota; class Acidimicrobiia; order Acidimicrobiales; family JAJPHD01; genus JBOGGR01. Next base: position 14,334 of record JBOGGR010000304.1, on the reverse strand, counting down.
TCCCAACCCCGCCAGCTTGGCCAAGATCCGCCTCGTGGCCCAGGAGATCACCGACGAGGTCGGCCTTCCCCTCCAGGTGACGGCCGGCTCCTCCCCCACCAGAGAGCGGATCTCCCTCGCCAAGGGCTGCTGCGGCAGGCCGGCCATGGCCGTGAGCGAAGGCTGGTCCAAGGAGGGGACCGACGTTGCGATCCTCCAGGCTCTCGACCAAAAGGACATCGCCCTCTTCGCTCTCGTGCTCGTGATCTGCGGGCTCTTCGTCGCCAACGGCACCTTGGCGAGCGTTCGCGGGCGACGGGTGGAGATCGCGACGCTGCGCACGTTCGGCTGGACGCGCCCGGCGGTGTTCTCGGTGGTGATCGCGGAGGTGCTGCTCGTCGGCGTTGTTGCCGGGGCCGTCGCCACGGGTATCGCCCTGGGCCTCGTCCTCGGCGCCTCGCTGGTCCTTTCTCCTCTCCAGCTCGGCCTGATCGTGCCCATCGCCCTCGGACTGGCTGGGGCGGCGGGGGTGGTGCCCGCCTGGCGGGCGACGAGCATCGCACCGCTGGAGGCCCTGACGCCCGCACTGTCGGTCCGGGCCTCGCGCCGACGTGTCCGGGGCGTCGTGCGCATGGGCTTGGGGAACCTGGCCCGCCTTCCGACGCGCAGTGCCCTCGGTGCGACGGGCCTCGCGGTTGGCGTGGGCTCATTGGCCCTGCTGCTGGGCATACAGTTTGCCTTCCGAGGAGAGGTGGCCGGGACGCTCCTGGGAGGAGTGGTGACGCTTCAGGTGCGCAGTGTCGACTTCGCCAGCGCAGCGCTCGCCGTCGTGCTCGGCGCGGTGTCAGTGGCCGACGTGTTGTTCTTGAACCTGAGGGAGCGGACCGCTGAGCTGGCCATGTTGCGAGCGACCGGGTGGACGAATGCCGACGTCATCGCCCTGGCGGCCACCGAGGGCCTGGGCATCGGACTCCTCGGCGCCTCGGTGGGCGCCGCAGCCGGGGTCGCCGTTGTGGGCCTGTTGGGTGGCGCCGTCGGGCCGGTAGCGGAGGCAGCCGTCCTCGGGGCCCTAGCAGGCGTGGTGCTGTCGGCACTCGCCCTCTCGGTGCCGCTGTGGGTGCTCAATCGGCGCCTTCCGGCCAGGGCGCTGGCGGGGGAGTAGGCAATGACCGGTGCCTCAGTGACGACCGCCGGGCTCGCCAAGACCTTCGGTGCCGGCAGGAACGCCCTCACGGCCCTCCAGGACGTGGACCTGCAGGTGGCGCCCGGTGAGATGCTGGCCGTGATGGGTCCCTCGGGCTCTGGCAAGTCCACGCTGTTGCACCTCCTCGGGGCGATGGACAGCCCGACCGCTGGCACGATCAGGGTCGGCGCCTGGGAGGTGGACCGCCTCCGAGGAGCACGGGCCGCCCTCTATCGCCGCCACGTCGGCTTCGTCTTCCAGCGCTTCCACCTGCTCGGGGCGCTCACCGCGCTGGACAACGTGCTCGCTCCGGTGCTGCCCTTCAGGCACCCATCCGACCCCGAGCCCAGGGCACGCCAGCTACTGGAGCGAGTCGGGCTCGGTGGGAGAGCTACAGCGCTCCCGTGCGAGCTGTCCGGTGGCGAGCAGCAGCGGGTGGCCATAGCCCGAGCCCTCATCAATGACCCCCACCTCGTGCTGGCGGACGAGCCGACCGGCAACCTCGACTCGGTGACCGGCGGGGAGATCGTCCACTTGCTGACCGAGATTCGCGGCGAGGGCGCCACCACCCTCGTGATTGCGACACACGACGAGTCGGTGGCGAGAGATTGCGATCGAATCGTCCAGCTCGCTGATGGTCACCTCCTCGCCGACGGGCATCATCGCCCCTCGAGCAACCTCCCTCCGTCCACAGGTTGAAGGGGGGTTACGCTGCTTGCCCTCGCTGTGTTCGTCGCCCGGTTCGTCCTGGCGGCCGTGTTCATCCGTGCTGGCTTGATCAAGGCGACGCACCCGGACGATTTCCAGGTGGCGACCCGCAATTACCAGTTGCTGCCCCCGTGCTGGCTGGCGCCCCACTCGATGCGCTCCGGTGACCCGACGCGGTCGTCATTCCCACCGCCACCGGCGGTCGAATCCTCCTCGGGACGCCGCAGGCTGTCGCGTGTCGCCTTCGGAGCCTTGTACAGGTGACCTCATCGGCGATAATGTGACCACATGCGGGAGATCGGCGTGCGAGAGCTCAAGCAGACGCTGTCCGAGACGCTGCGAGCTGTGGGAGAGGGAGAGCTGGTCCGCGTCACCCTCCGGGGCCGGCCCCTGGCCGACATCGTCCCTGCTGGCGCCCCCGCAAGCAATGATCGCCTGCGCCATCTGATCGTCGAAGGACGGGTGACACCTCCGGCGCGGAGCCGGCCGGCCCGAGCACCCCGATTGGCGACGTCTCCCCGCCTGGCGTCCGAGCTGGTGCTCGCCGAGCGGGACGACGAAGGCTGACGTGTACCTCGACGCGAGCGCGTTGGTCAAGCGCTACGTGGCGGAGCCGGGTAGCGACCTCGTCCGCTCCGCGATGCAGGCCGCTGAGCGCTGGTACATCTGCCGCATCGGGTTCGTCGAGACGGTTCGGGCCGTGGGCCTCGCCGCCGGACGCAGCGCGACACGTGCAGTGAGCGAGGAGTGGCCGTCCTTCGGAGTGGTGGAGGTGGACCAGGAGCTCGCCGAGCGGGCAGCCGGGCTGGCTCTCGACGAGGGGCTGCGCAGTCTCGATGCCCTGCACCTGGCCGCCGCGCTGCTCCTCCCCTCCGAAGAGACCGTGCTTGCCACGTGGGACCGCCGCCTCCACGCCGCGGCACAGTCGCATGGGCTCAGCGTCCTGCCAGCCTCTCTCCCTTGATCTAGGGCCGGTGTGCGCCAGGTCGGGCTCGCCGGCAGGGGATCCTTCCGGCCGATCGGCAGGCGGCGGTGGCATGCTGTCGGAGTGGCCCCTGGATCACTCCGGCGCCGACGGTCGACGCGCACTGGGACCGGGTGGCTCCTCGCCGGGTACGCGGGCGTGGCCGGCTTCCTCGTGCTGGAGGGCTCGACCCGCGAGCCGGGGAGCGCCTCCAGCCTTCGGGCCTCGGCGGAAGACCAGGGAACCACCCGGATGATCGGCGTCGCCTACGGGCTGGCCGCGGAGCTGCCGCTCCTGCTGCGGCGCACCCCCCTGCCACAGCTCCCCCGCCTGGTGGCTCCGGCAGGCCTGCTGTTGGAGGCGGCGGGTCTCGGGCTGCGAGCGTGGTCGATGCGTAGCCTGGGCGAGCTCTACTCCCGAACCTTGCGCACCGAGGGTGCGCGGCATCGTGTCATCGACACCGGCCCCTACCGGTTCATCCGCCACCCCGGCTACACCGGTTCGCTGCTGACCTGGACCGGCTTCGCGCTCACCTCCCGCAGTGCGCCGGTCGTCGCGCTGGTCGGGGGCCTGATGGGCCGTGCCTACCGCCAGCGCATCACCGTCGAGGAAGACCTGCTGCGCCGTGAGCTGCCCGGCTACGCCGGCTACAGCGACCGAACGAAGAAGCTCCTCCCGTTCGTCTGGTGAACCGCGTCTCTGCGCCGGGCACGATGACCCATCCGGCGTGCTCGTCGACACAGGCGTGGACGCTGGCCACGAGGCGGGGCAGGCCGGTTACCGGCGACGCAGGCGTGGGTGCGGGCCACGAGGGGCGGGCGGCCCGGTCACCGGGCCGGGAGGATGGTCCCCGCCACCGCCCCCAGGCCCACCCGGGCCCCGGCCGGTCCCGGCGCCCAGCCGGAGATGGTCACCGTGTCGCCGTCTGCCAGCCAGTCCCGGGTGGAGCCGTCGGCCAGCTCCAGTGGCTCGGCGCCGTTCCAGGTGAGCTCGATCAGCGATCCCCGCTGGTCCCGGGCCGGCCCCGACACCGTGCCCGAGGCGTAGAGGTCCCCAGGCCGCAGGCTGGCCCCGTTGACGGTCAGGTGGGCCAGCATCTGGGCCGGTGTCCAGTAGAGGCCGGCGAAAGGGGGGCTGGACACCACCTCCCCGTTGAGCGCCACCTCGAGGCTCAGGTCCAGCCCCCAGGGCTCGCCGCGCCGGAGGTACGGAAGGGGCTCGGGGACCTGCAGCGGCCCCGGCACCCGGGCCGCCTCCAGGGCCTCGAGGGGGACCACCCAGGGGGAGATCGAGGTGGCGAAGGACTTGGAGAGGAACGGCCCCAGCGGCACGTACTCCCAGGCCTGGATGTCCCGGGCGCTCCAGTCGTTCAGGAGCACGACGCCGAGCACATGCTCGGCGAGCTCGTCCACCCCGACCGGCTGGCCCAGGGTCGAGCCCGCCCCCACCACGAAGCCCACCTCGGCCTCGATGTCGAGGCGGGTGGACGGCCCGAACGCGGGTGGGCCCCCGTTCGGGGGCCGGCGCTGCCCGCAGGGCCGCTGGACCGGAGTGCCTGACACCACCACCGTCCCGGCCCGGCCGTGGTAGCCGACGGGCAGGTGGCGCCAGTTGGCCTTGAGGGGCTCCTCGTCGGGCCGGAACATCCGCCCCAGGTTCGTGGCGTGCTCCTCCGAGCAGTAGAAGTCGACGTAGTCCGCGACCTCCACCGGCAGGTGGAGGCGCACCTCGGACGCCGGCACCAGGTGGGCCTCGGCCCGGGACCGGGCCCCAGGGTCTGTCAGCAGCTCGACCACCCGGGCCCGTACCTCCCTCCACGCCCCAGGCCCGAGAGCCAGGAAGGCGTTGAGCGACGGGCGAGCGAAGAGCTCCCCGGCCGCCACCCCCCCGGCGCCGCCCACGGGGCCGGCGCCGTCGAGGGCGCCGGCGAGGTCCAGGACGTGGTCACCGATGGCTACGCCCACGCGGGCCGGCCGGCCCGGGCGGGAGTACACGCCGTAGGGCAGGGTCTCGACGCCGAAGGCGGAGCCCTCGGGCACCGGCGGCCAGGGCCCGCCTCCCGCCGTCATCGGCCCGGGCCCGATGCCCGGGCCCACGTCCAGGCGTACTCCGCGTCCTCGCAGGAGCGCGCAGCCGAGCCGACGCCGAGGGGGGCGAAGGTGTCCAGCATCACGGCCAGCTCCTCGGTCCCGGCCTGGCCGATCGCCGCCTCCACCGACCCGGGCTGGGGCCCGTGGACGAACCCGCTCGGGTGAAGGGTGATCGAGCCGAGGCCGATGCCCGCCCCCTTCCGGCTCATGAAGTCGCCCCCCACGTAGAACAGCACCTCGTCGGAGTCGACGTTGGCGTGGTTGTAAGGCACCGGGACCGAGGCCGGGTCGAAGTCGAAGGGGCGGGGGCAGAACGAGCAGATCACGAAGCGAGGCCCCTCGAAGGTCTGGTGCACCGGCGGGGGCGCGTGGAAGCGCTTCACGATGGGCTCGAAGTCGCGGATGGACAGCACGTACGGGTACAGGCACCCGTCCCAGCCCACCACGTCGAAGGGGTGCCGTGCGTAGGTGTAGCGGGTCAGGCCGTCGCGGTGGCGGACCAGCACCGGCGTCTCGTCCCCGTCGACCACGAGCGGCTCGGAGGGGGCCCGCAGGTCCCGCTCGCTGTAGGGGGCGGACTCCAGGTGCTGACCGGTGGCCGACAGGTAGCGCCTGGGGGCCCGGATATGGCCGCTGGCCTCGACGACCAGGGCCCGGAGGGGGGCGTCGCCCGTGACCACCCAGCGGTGGGTGGTGGAGGTCGGGATCACCACGTAGTCCCCCTCCCCCACCAGGAGGGCCCCGTACGTCGACTCCAGGCGCCCGGTGCCCGCCTCGACGTACACGCACTGGTCGCCCACGGCGTCCCGGTAGCACTCGCTCTCGCGCTCCGCCGCCACGTAGCAGAGACGAACGTCTGCGTTGGCCAGGAGGAGCCGGCGGCCGGTCACGAGGTCGCCGCCGGCCTCCAGGCCGTGGGTGGCGTAGTGGCGGGGCAGGAGGGGCCGGTTGGGCTCCAGGCCGGCGTCTCCCCCGGCCTCCCCCTGCCCGCTCCCGTCGCCGGCCGCCTGGGCCTTCACGATGGCGGTCGGCAGGTGGCGGTGGTAGAGGAGGGCGGAGTCCGAGGAGAAGCCGTCCTCCCCCATCAGCTCCTCGGCGTACAGGCCCCCGTCAGGGCGGCGGAACTGCATGTGGCGCTTGCGCGGCACCTCGCCCACGCTTCGGTAGTAAGGCATCCTCGCCTCCTCGTCGTTCGCTGGCACCGACCGTAATGGGCCAGGGGATCTTCGAAACAGCGTCGCACCCGCCGGGCCGAGGTGCCCACCCCCGCCCTCAGGGGCCCGGCGGCGGGACCCGGAACACCTCCCGCTCGTACGCGTCGGCGGCTCTCAACAGCGTCGCGTCGTCGCCCCGGCGGCCGACGAGCATGAGGCCGACCGGGAGGCCGTCGACGAGGGCGCATGGCACGCTCATGGCCGGGTGGCCGGTGACGTCGAAAGGCGCCGTGTTCGGGATCATCTCCAGTGCCCTCCCCACCTGCTCGGCCAGGGGCGCCGTCGACTCCGGGATCTCGGTGGCCCGCAGCGGAAGGGTCGGCATGACGAGGAGGTCGTGGTCGGCCAAGGCGCGGTCGTAGGCAGCGGCCAGGGCCCGGGCCAGGTTCTGGGCCTTGCCGTAGTAGCGGCCCAGGTAGGTGTCGCTCATCCACTGGCCGGCCAGCACGTTGAGCTTCGTGGTCACCGAAAGGGCGTCCCCCCGCTCCCGCCGGGCCCGGCCGAAGTGCTCGAGGAGGCTGGTCGTGTACCGGCCCTTCCAGTTCGTGGCCATCCCGTTGCCGGCCACCATGAGCGCGGTGGCCCCCTCGAGGGCGATGCCGTTCCAGACGTGGATGCCGTCGCGGTGCCAGGGCACGGAGACCTCGCTCACGGTGGCCCCGAGGCGGGAGAAGGACGCGGCTGCCGCGCGCACCGCCTCGTCCACCACCGGCTCGGACAGCCCGTCCCAGGCGAACCCCTCGGCGACCAGGCCCAGCCGCAGGCCGCCCACATCGCCGGTGAGGGCGGCGCCGGCGAAGGGCTCGGGCCGCGGGCCGCTCCCCTGGCGCGGGTCGAGCCCGTCGGGGCCGGCCAGCACCTCCAGCAGCAGGGCGACGTCCGCCGCCGACCGGGCCATCGGGCCCAGGTGGTCGAGGGTGGCCTCGATGGGGAAGGCCCCCGTGTAGGGGACGAGGCCCCAGGTCGGCTTCAACGCGTGGACCCCGGACCAGCAGGCGGGGATGCGGACCGACCCGCCCTGGTCGCCACCGATGGCCAGGTCCACCTGGCCCGCCGCGAGGAGGGCGGCGCAGCCGCTCGAGGACCCCCCGGTGGTCCGGGTGATGTCGTAGGGATTGCGCACCGGGCCGCTGTCCGAGGTGTGGCTCCCGCCCGAGAAGCACAGGCTCTCGCACACGGCCTTGCCCACGACGCGGCCGCCGGCGCCGAGCACCCGCTCCACGACGGTGGCATCGGCCTCGGGGACGTACCCGGAGAGGAGCGAGGTCCCGTTGCTCATGGGCACGCCGGCGACGCAGATGTTGTCCTTGACGGCCACGGTCCTGCCCGCCAGCGGCCCGTCAGGAGCCCCGGCGATGTCCACCATCCAGGCCCAGGCCCCGTACGGGTTCTCGCCGGCCGCCGGCGCCCGGCCGCCGTCCCGGGGCCAGCGCGGCGCTTCGATGGGCTCGTCCAGCTCGTCCAGGCGGTCGTACGACGCCAGGGTGGTGTCCACGATGGCCCTGAGGGCCGTGACGTCGCCGTCCGCGAGGCCGAAGTGGTAGCGCCGGGCGATGTCCCGGAGGTCGTCGTCGGAGGGCCGGGCCACGCTCATCCGCCCGACGGTAGCTCCGGGCCGGCCCCAACGCGGCGACGGCTGGGCCCGCGCCGCGGGGGGCCGGAGCCGGGGGGCCGGGGTCGAACTGTGTCGAGAACTGGGTCGAGAAGTGGTCGCCAGGTGGTCCGTCGTCGACACAGTTTCGTGACCAAGTCGAACTGTGTCGAGAAGTGGTCGCCATGTGGTCCGTCGTCGACACAGTTTCGTGACCGGGGTCGAACTGTGTCGAGAAGTGGTCGCCATGTGGTCCGTCGTGCTAGACGGCCGTGGTGGTCGATGTTCCCCCGCCGCCCTCGCACGCGCCTGGCCCGAGGCCGCCGTTCCCCCCCCTGGTGCCGGCCGGCTGGCTGGACTCCCACCGGGGCGAGGTGGTGGTGGCCGACGTCCGCTGGTACCTCGACGGCCGCTCGGGCGCCGAGGCCTTCGCCGGCGGCCACCTCCCCGGCGCCGTGTTCGTCGACCTCGACACCGTCCTGTGCGGCCCCCCCTCGCGCGCCCACGGTCGCCACCCGCTTCCCGGCCCCGCCTCCTTCGCCGCCGCGCTCGGAGCGCTCGGGATCGCCGGCGGCGACGTCGTGGTGGCCTACGACGACGCCGGTGGGACGGTCGCGGGCCGTCTGGTGTGGATGCTCCGGGCCCTCGGCCAGCCCGCCGCCCTGCTCGACGGCGGCATCCAGGCCTGGACGGGCCAGCTCTCCCGGGGCCCCGAGCAAGCCCCGGAGCCGGCGGCATGCCCGGCGCGCCCCTGGCCGGCGCACCGGCTGGCCACCCTGGAGGACGTGGCCACCTGGACGGGAGGCCGGAGCGAGGCGGGGGGCGGGGGCGAGGCGACGGGCGGGGTCGTGACGACGGGCGGGGTCGTGGCGACGGGCGGGGGCGAGGCGGGGGGCAGGAGCGTGCTCGTGGACGCCAGGGCGCCGGAGCGCTACCGGGGGGACGTCGAGCCCGTGGACCCCCGCGCCGGCCACGTCCCCGGCGCGCTCAGCGTGCCGGCGGTCGACCACCTCGACCCGGCGACGGAGCGGTTCCGGCAGCCCGAGGCGCTCCGCGCCCGCTTCTCCGAGGCCGGGATCGGCCCCGGCGACGACGTCATCGTCTACTGCGGATCGGGGGTGACGGCCTGCCAAGGTCTGCTGGCCCTCGAGGCAGCCGGGCTCGGGCCCGGCCGGCTGTGGCCGGGCTCCTGGTCGCAGTGGAGCGCCGACCCGGTCCGGGCGGTCGCCACCGGACCGGGCCCCTGACCGAGCCCTCCTCACCCGATCTCCCGCGCTCCCCCCGTCGCCGGGTTGGAAATGTGCTCGACCGGGTACAAGTCGTGGCTATGAACCAGCAAGCCGGCAGCGGAATGATGGTCCTGGGCGTAGTGCTGGCCGCCATTGGCGCCATCCTCGCCTTCGCCGTCTCCGTGCAGACCCAGGGATTCAACCTCAACGAGATCGGGATCATCATCCTGATCGTGGGCATCGTCACGTTCGTCGTCTCGCTGTTCCTGGTGGTGTCGGGGTCCCACCGCCGCAGCTCGGTGAGAGAGGACGTGCGCAACGTCCCCGGCGGCCAGAGCCGGCTCGTGGAGCGCGACGACCGGATTCCCTGAGCGCACCGGGAGGGGTTTGGGAGGCGGGGGCGGGCCGGTGGTGGCCGCCCCGGCCCGGCGCCACCCGGCCTATTCGTTCGAGCCTCGTGGCGACAGGTCGACTCCCAGGGCCAGGAGATGGCGGCGGAGGGGGCCCGCCCCCGTGAAGAGCACCGCCTCCAGGCCCGCCGCGCCGGCTCCCTCCACGTTGGCCGGGAGGTCGTCGACGAGCAGGGTGGCCGTCCGGCGCAGGTCGAAGCGCCGGACGAGCAGCTCGAACATGGCCGGGTCCGGCTTCAGCAGGCCCACCTCCCCCGACACCAGCCACCCGTCGAGCTCCCCGAGGAACGGGTAGGCGCGAGCCGCCCGGGGCACGGTCTCGGCCGAGGAGTTGGTGAGCAGGTACCGGCGGATGCCGGCCACCGCCAGGTCGCCCAGCAGCTCCACCATCCCCGGCAGGGGGCCGGCCACCATCTGCTCCCACTCGGTCCAGTAGGCCTCGATCGGCCCGGCCAGGTCCGGGTGCCGGCCGGCCAGCTCTGCCACCGCATCGGCGAACGGGCGCCCCCTGTCCAGCTCGGCGTTCCAGGCCGGGCTGCAGACCTGGCGGAGGAACGTCTCCACCTCGGTGTCGAGAGGAAAGAGGCTCCGGTAGAGGTGGCGCGGGTCCCAGTCGACCAGCACGCCGCCGAGGTCGAACACCACCGCCTCCAGCGCCGGCCGGTCTGCTCGCCGGTCCGTCGGGTCCACGACCGCCCATCATGGTCCACCGTGCGGCGACACGACCCCCGCTCCCGCATCTGGCCCCGTGCCGGCGCCGAACACCCCGGGCACCCGGCGCTGCGGCTTGCCGAGCACATTGCCGATTGTGGGATCGCCCGATGACCTGTGATGATCCGCGGATGGGAGATCGATCGGCAAGCTACACGGCCTACAGCGTCGGTTGTGCAATCGTATGGACCGCGATCTTGGCGGTCCTTGCGGTTCAGGGCAGGAAGGACAGGTTGCGCACCATCCTGCCTGTCTTCGGCGGCTGGTGGATCGGGTGGACCTCGGCCACGATCGCCCGGTATGTCTACCCGCCACCGAAGTCTCGACCCCCGTGGGCACGGAGTCGTGCCTGACCGGCACTCCTACGGGTCGGGTGGGCCCGGTGGGGATCGAACCCACGGCCAAGGGATTATGAGTCCCCTGCTCTGACCACTGAGCTACGGGCCCCGAGGTCGCTCCGGGGGAGAGACTCGAACTCTCAACCAACGGATTAACAGTCCGCTGCTCTGCCGATTGAGCTACCCCGGACGGCCGGGGTGGACCCTACCAGGGCGCAGCGCCGCGCTCCGACCCCGGCGGACGCCCCGGCGGGCGTGAGCGTGACGAGCGGCTCCCCAGGCAGTAGAAAGCAGCCATGAGGATGCGAGTGGGGCTGGCCGTCGGCTTCGCCGCCGGCTACTACCTCGGGAGCAAGGCCGGGCGGGAGCGCCACGCCCAGATCAACCGTGCGGCCAGGCGGCTGGGGGGCTCCTCGGCGGTCGGGGTGACGATGGACAAGGGCCGGGCCGTCGCCAACCTGACCGTGGAACGGGTCCGGGGTCTGGTCGAGTACCGGGTGAGCAACAGCCCCCTCGGGCGCCTCGGCGGACGCAGCCGGGAACGCCCGTAAGCCACAAGGCCGCCCCGCCGCTACGCCTCGTCCAGGTAGTCCCGCAGGGGCTGGCTGCGCATCGGGTGGCGCAGCTTGGCCAGGGTCTTGGCCTCGATCTGGCGGATCCGCTCCCGCGTCACGCCGAAGACCCTGCCCACCTCCTCCAAGGTCCTCATCTGGCCGTCGTCCAGCCCGAAGCGCAGCCGGACGACCTCCTGCTCCCGCTCGCTCAGCTCGGAGAGCGCCTTCTTCACGGCCTCGTTGAGAAGGGCTCGGGCGGCGGCGTCGGCCGGCACCGTGGCCCCCTGGTCCTCGATGACGTCCGACAGGCTGAAGTCGTCCTCGTCGCCCATGGGCTGGTCGATCGAGACCGTGTCCTGGTTGATCCGCAGGATCTCCCGCACCCGCTCGGCTGGAAGCTCGGCCCTTGCCGCCATCTCCTCGACCCTGGGCTCCCGACCGAGGTCCTGCAGCAGCTGGCGCTGCACCCGCACCACCCGGTTGATGGTCTCGACCATGTGCACGGGTATGCGGATCGTCCGGGCCTGGTCGGCGATGGCCCTCGTGATGGCCTGGCGGATCCACCACGTGGCGTAGGTGGAGAACTTGAAGCCCCTCGTGTAGTCGAACTTCTCCACGGCCCGGATGAGGCCCAGGTTGCCCTCCTGGATGAGGTCGAGGAAGGCCATCCCCCGCCCGCGGTAGCGCTTGGCGATGGACACGACTAGGCGGAGGTTGGACTCCACCAGGATCTCCTTGGCCTTCAGGCCTGCCGCCACCACCCGCTCCTCGGCGAGCAGATCCTCGGCAGGCACCGGGTAGGGAGCCCACCCGTCCTCCAGGACCGCTATCCGCTCGGCGGCCCGGAGCCCGGTCTCGATGCGCCGGGCCAGGGCCACCTCCCGGGAGGCGCTCAGCAGGGGGACCTTGCCGATCTCCTTCAGGTAGGTGCGGACGGGGTCGGCTCCCAGCCCTCTCCCATCGTCGTCGTAGCCGTCGCCTTGCCCCGGCCGGCCAGGGCGCGGGGGCACGCCGGCTCCTTCGAGCCCGGTCCCCCTGGCCCGGCGGGAGGGCCGTCTCGGGGGACGAGCGGTCCCGTCACCATCTCCGGCATCCTCGGGGATGCCCGTGACCCCGTTAGGGCCCGCCGGCAGCTCCACGGCCTCGTGGGCCTGGGCCGCCCCCGCCGGGTGCGCCTCGCGCTCCAGGAGGGATGCCGTCAGGGCAGGCTCCTGCACCACCTCGTCCCGGTACTCGATCTCCTCGGCCCGGATCCGGCCGATGACGGCGTCGATCAGGTCCGTGCTCAGCTCCACCGACTCGAGCACGCCCACCACGTCCTCCGGGCTGAGCGACCCCGCCGCCCGGCCCTTGGCCAGCAGCTGACGGAAGTCCTCCTGGGGTACCCCTGCTGGCGTCGAGAGCGTGGGCACCCCCTCCGTCATCACTCCTCCTCGGCCCATTCCACCAGCCAGGCTAGCAACCGTGCAGCCGCCTCCAACCCCAGCTCCGGCTCCGACAGGGCGTTGATCTCCACGCCCAGCCACGTGGTCACGGGCGCCAGCTCCGCCGCCCGCTCCGGAGCGGCTCGGACGTCCGCCTCCAGGCCGCCCAGCGCCCGCCGGGCGGCCGCTCCCACCAGCCGGGGCACCTCCACCTTCGGGTCGGCCTCGCTCTCCTCCACGGCCAGACGGCGGAGGAGGCCGGCCGCAGGCGGCTCGGCCCCCGCTATGGCGTCGTGCAGCGTGGCCGAGCCGGCCAGGGCCCGGAACGCAGCCCGCTGCACGGGGTCGCGGAACAGCACCTCCTCCAGCCGGTCCGCCACCTCGGCCGGCCGGTGGATGGCCAGGCGGAGGCACTCGAGACCCAGGCGGTCCGGGTCCCGGTCCCGATCGCCCTCGCCGGCCGGGCGGCCCACCCCGCCGGCCTGTGCCCCGCCGGCCCCTGCCCGTCCGGCGCCTCCGCCGCGCAGCCGGCCCAGGAGCGGCCGGAGGCGGTCGGCCTCGAGCCGGCAGCGGGCCGCCACCTCCATCACGTACTGGTCCCGCACCAGGACGTTGGGGTGCTCGGCGATCACGGCCAGCGCAGCCTCGGCCGCCCTGGCCCGGCGCTCGGCCGTGGAGAGGTCGGCGCCGCCGAGGACCCGCTCGACCCGGAAGGAGAGGAACGGCTTGGCCTCCTCGACCGCAGCTCGCAGCGCCTCGGGGTCGCGCTGGCCGAGATCGGCCGGGTCGGTCCCGGGCGGCAGGGCGGCCACGGCGATGTCGAGCTCGTGGCGGCGCTCCCACTCGTACACGCGCTCGGCTGCCGCCTGGCCGGCCCGGTCGGAGTCGTAGGCGAGCACCACCCGCCGGGCGAAGTTGCGGAGGAGCCCGAAATGGTCCTCGGCCAGGGCCGTGCCGCACGTGGCGACGGCCCGAGGCAGCCCCGCCTGGAAGAAGGCGATCACGTCCGTGTAGCCCTCGCACACCACGACCTCCCCGGTCTCCGCGACCGCCGCCTTGGCCCAGTGGAGGCCGTACAGGACCCGGCGCTTGGAGTAGATCGGGGTCTCGGGGGAGTTCTTGTACTTGGGCTCGGGGCCGCGGGAAAGGGAGGGCCCGAGCCCTGCGGGGCCGCGGGAGGGCGAGGGCCCGCTCTCCGCCGGGCGGGCCTCCGCCGGGTCGGCCTCGGGCGGGCCGGCCTCGGGCGGCGGCAGGACCCGGCCCCCGATGGCCACCGCCCGTCCGCCGGAGTCGAAGATAGGGAACAGCACCCGTGCCCGTAGAGCGTCCTGCGGCCTCTCCCGCCGGTTGATGAAAGCAAGGCCCGCCTCGCTCAGCACGTCGTACGGGACGCCGAGGGCCCGGCAGAGGCTGTCCCAGTCGTCGGGCGCCCAGCCCAGGCGGAACTGGCGCACGACCTCGGCGCCGTAGCCCCGCGAGCGGAGGTACTGGCGGGCCGGCCCGGCATCGGCGTGGGTCACCAGCCGCTCGTGGTACCAGGCGACCGCCTGCTCCATGGCGGTAAGGAGCTCGGCCCTCCGCCGGCGCTGGGCCCCCCGCCCGCTGTCCTCCCGGCGCAGGGCGATGCCCGCCCGCTCCGCCAGGTGCTCCACCGCCCCCACGAAGTCGAGCTGCTCGGTCGCCCGCACGAAGGTGATGGCGTCGCCCGATGCCTGGCAGCCGAAGCAGTAGTAGAGGCCCTCCTCGCGGTTCACGCTGAAGGACGGGGTCTTCTCCGCGTGGAACGGGCAGCGCCCCACCATTCGGCGGCCCTGGCGGCGAAGGGCGACGTGCTCGCCGACGAGGGCGACCAGGTCGGTCGCGGCCCGCACGGCCGCCACGTCCTCGTCGGCGATCGCCACCCCCCGGACCGTAGCTGCCCGGCAACCCCCGCCCGCGG
>JBOGGR010000303.1:0-3089 GCA_050744025.1 Acidimicrobiales bacterium | reverse complement strand
CGACGCCGACGGTGGCCGGCAAGCCCTACCAGCCGGTGGTCGCGCTGCTGCGCCAGCGGGTGGGCGACGTCGAGGTGATGGTGGGAGACCGGCCGTCCACCGACGGCATGCTGGCGGAGCGCATGGGCTAGCGCGCCCAGGCCGGTGCGCCGGAGCGAATGCGGATCACCCGGCCCGGGTTGCCGGCCACCACCGCGTACGGGGGCACGTCGCGGGAGACCACGGCGCCGGCCGCCACGATGGCGCCCTGCCCGATGCGCCGACCGGGCAGGACGGTGACGTTGGCACCCAGCCAGACGTCGTCCTCGACGACCGGCGCCCGAGGGGCCAGATAGCCCTGGTCGATCATGGGCACGTCCGTGCGCTGGGTGTCGCGGTTGATGCTGAGGAAGGTGCAGTTGGGGCCCATGATCACGTTGCGACCGATGACGAGGGGGCCGGAGACGAAGGCGTCGAGGCCGATGCCCGAGTTGTCGCCCACGTGGATCTGGGACCCGGAGTTGATGAGGGCGCCGTGCTCGATGTTGACGTTCTCCCCGCAGCTGGCGAGCATCTGGCGGCAGAGCAGGTACCGGATACGCCGGGCCCCCAGGGCGTAGGGTCGCACCGAGTACGGGAGGTGGCGGGCGAAGCCGTAGTACAGCGCGTTGCACACCACACGCCGGGCCAGGCGTCCCAGCGTCTCGCTCGGGTCGGCCCGCAGGCCGTAGACACCGTTCCCCATGACGCCGCCAAGGCTACCGAGCCCCGTTGGCCCAGGAGGTCACGAAAGGGGCGAGGAGGGAGTAACCGAGGCCCAGCCTCCTCACCCTGGGCCCCAGGATGACGGGCAGGACGACCCGCTCCAGGCGGCAGGTCAGGGCCCCCCGCCGTCTAACGTCCCAACGACAGGATCTCCACCGGGAAAAGTACTCCTCGTTGAGGTCGCCCCGGATCACCGGCCGCTCGCCGTCGGCGCCGCCCGAGCCGCCGGCGCCCGAGTCGCCGCCGCCCGAGTCGCCGCCGCCAGCCAGGGCCGCCCCGACGCCATCGCCGAGGCCCACGAACGAGCGGACCGCCAGCAGCGTCGAGCACGGATCCGACGTCAGGTCCTCGTAGCGAACGACGAGGCGGCGGCGGAGGTGGGGGAGGTCGCCCTGCATGAGCAGGTGGCAGTGGGCCCAGTGGTCGACCAGGCGGAGGAGCGACCGGTGGCACCATCGCTGGGTGGCGATGGCCGTGGGCAGGGGGTGGCGCACGACGAACACGAAACGGGCCTCGGGGAAGAGGGCCTGGAGCAGGCGGGCCTTCAGGAGATCAGGGGGGGACTTCTCGACCAGCACGGGCCTGGAGAGGTCCCAGTGCCGGCTCCACTGGGCCCACAGGACGTCACGGCTGGCCCGGGTGGCCAGTACCGACCCCTCGGTCTGGTGCATGTCGGGCTGGTAGCCGAACCGGCCCGGGCCCCCGTACACGTTCGCGGTGGGGTATACATCCTGGAGGTACTGGCCCTCGTCGGAGGGGGCGCCCGTGCCGGCGAACCCGCTGACGTCCGGGCTGCTGGCGAGCAGTCGGGCCAGGAGCGTGGTCCCGCTGCGGTGGAGGCCGCCGACGAAGACCAGGGTGTGGTCCTCCGGGTTGCTCACCCGCCGGGAGGATAGCGGCCGTGGAGCGTGCAACCCGGCGCCCCGGACGCCCCCGCCGGCCGCCATGATGGAGCCATGACGCTCCGAGGCGGGCTCCCTCGCGCCGTCGCCGTGCTGGCCGCGGCCCTGCTGGCCGCCACCGGCCTGGCCTCCTGCTCGGGCGCCGGCCCCGCCGGCCAGACCGGCCCCGCCGGCCGCGACCCCGCCGTGACCGTCCCTCCCGCCGTCGCCCGGCTCACCACCGGCCCGTTCCGGGTGGAAGGACCCAGGCTGGTGGACGGCCACGACGAAACGTTCATTCCCTACGGGATCACCGTGTTCGGCCTGTCCCACCCGTCCTGGCGCCAGGGGATGCCCTCCGACCACGCCCAGATCGAGGCGGCGGCAGGCCCCTGGCACTCCAACACCATGCGCATCCAGGTGGCGCCGGCGATCCTGCTCAGCCGCCAGCCGTACGACGCCCGCCAGCCGTACGACGCCGGCCACCTGTCCGGCGCCCGCCACCCGTACGACCGCGCCTACATGGCTGCCGTCGAGCAGGAGATCCACTGGGTGAACGAGGCCGGCATGGTCGCCATCCTGTCCGCCCAGGACGAGTGGACCACCAAGGCTCCGATGCCCACCAGCCTGACCCTCGCGTTCTGGCGCCTCATGGCCCGGCGGCTCCGCGGCAACCACCGGGTGATGCTCGACCTCTTCAACGAGCCCCGCCTCTCTACCGGGCACCCCCTGGAGGTCTGGCGAATCTGGCAGCAGGGGGGCGACGGGTTCGTCGGTATGCAGCAGCTCGTGGCAGCGGTGCGAGGCACGGGGAACGCCGACGTGGTGCTGGCCGAGGGCGTGGACAAGGCGAGAGAGCTCCACCGCCTGCCCGAGCACCTCCTCCGCGGCGGCAACGTGGCCTACGCCGTGCACCCCTACTTCGTCGAGGGCCTCCAGTCGAAGAGCCGGTGGCAGGCGGCCTTCGGGGCCGTGTCCTCGGACGTCCCGGTGGTGGCGGACGAATGGGGGGAGTGGGCGGCCGGCAAGGCCGAGTGCACGCCCAAGGCCCCCGACCTCGTGCCGTTCTTCCTCGCCTACCTGCGGGCCCACGGCATCGGCCTGGTGGCCTGGGCCCTGGTGCCGGGAGTGCTGGTGGTCGGCCACGACCTCGACCGGCCCACCAGGCTCTCCTCCGGCTACTCCTGCTCGTCCACGACCCCGGGTGGGGCGGGGGCCGCGGTCCAGGCCTACTTCAGCCGCTACTCCGCCACCTGATCCCGCCCCTGGGCGCGCCGCCGGCTCCTTGGAGGAATATGCCGATCCTCGCTCCCGTCCCGTGCCCACTCTCGCCCGCCGGCTGCCTCCTGCGCCGGGCCTGGCCCCGCCCCGCACGCGCCACCGCCCGGCCACGGTGGCCGGGCGGTGGACGTTGGAAAGGTGCAGGTTCAGCCGTTGGGAGGGGCGCTCCAGACGAAGGTGCCC
>JBOGGR010000302.1:0-4263 GCA_050744025.1 Acidimicrobiales bacterium | reverse complement strand
CGACGCCGACGGTGGCCGGCAAGCCCTACCAGCCGGTGGTCGCGCTGCTGCGCCAGCGGGTGGGCGACGTCGAGGTGATGGTGGGAGACCGGCCGTCCACCGACGGCATGCTGGCGGAGCGCATGGGGGTCCCCTTCGCGCTGGTCCTCTCCGGGGTCACGCCCGCCGGCCACGGCCCTGTCGATCCCGTCCCTCTCGTCGAGGCGGCGGACCTCTCCACCCTGGTCGCCCAGTGGCGTCCGGACGGGATGGGCAGGGGACGCTGAGCAATCGCCGCCGGCTCGACGTGGTGATGGTGGAGAGGGCTCTGGCCCCGAGCCGGGAGCAGGCCCAGGCTCTCATCGCCGCCGGGCGGGTGACGGTGGGAGGGGCGCCCGCCGAGCGGCCCGGCCGCCTGGTGGCAGCCGGCGAGCCTGTGTCCCTGGCGGGACCACCGCCGCGCTTCGTCGGCCGGGGCGCAGAGAAGCTCGACGCCGCCCTGGACCGCTTCGGGGTGGACGTCGAGGGACGGCGGGCTCTGGATGCCGGGGCGTCGACGGGGGGGTTCACCGACTGCCTGCTGCAAAGGGGCGCTGCCCTGGTCGTCGCCCTCGACGTGGGCAGGGGCCAGCTCCACGAGCGCCTCCGTGCCGACCCCCGGGTGGTGAGCAGGGAGCAGTGCAACCTGCGCTGGGCCCGCCTGGCCGACCTCGGGGGGGTGCCCTTCCCGGTCGTCGTGGCCGATCTCTCCTTCATCTCCCTGCGTACGGTGGCGGCCGTCCTCCTGCTGGACCTGGCGGCTCCGGGGGCCGACGTGATCGTCCTCGTCAAGCCCCAGTTCGAGGCCGGCCGGGCCGAGGTGAGCCGCGGGCGGGGCGTCGTGCGGGACCCCGCGGCCTGGCGGAGGTCTCTGGCCGGGGTGGTCAGGGCCTCGGAGCGCTGCGGAGCCGCCATGATGGGGGTGATGGCCTCGCCCCTCACCGGCGCCGGCGGCAACGTCGAGTTCCTGCTCCACTGCCGTCCCGGCGTCCCGGCTCCCTCGCCGGGGCTGGACCTGGACAAGGCTGTGGGCGAGGGGCTGGCCATGGCCGGCGCCAGCGGCGGGGCGAACCGGGGGAGCGCGTAGCAGATGGTGAGGGTGGCCTTCGTGGTTCACGCAGAGCGGGCCCACTCCGACGTGTTGGCTCGGGAGGCGGCCAGCTGGCTCGAGGGGGAGGGCCACGAGGCTCGCATGCCGAGCACCGACGACGGGCGCCCCGACCTGGAAGGGGTCGACCTGGCTGTGAGCCTCGGTGGTGACGGCACCATGCTGCGAACCGTCGAGCTGGTGCACGGGTCGGCGATCCCCGTCCTCGGGGTCAACCTGGGTCATCTGGGCTACCTCACCGCAGTGGAGCCGGCGGGGCTGCGAAAGGCCCTCCGCCGGTTCATCGACGGCGATTACGGCCTGGAGGAGCGCATGACGCTCGACGTGTCGGTGACCGGCGCCGGCTCCGCCGGCTCCGGTCAGGACGCCTGCACCCGGGTCGCCCTCAACGAGGTGGTGGTGGAGAAGCTGGCGACTGGCCACACGATCCGCCTGGCTCTCGGCATCGCCGGACGGCCGTTCATCACCTACGCGGCCGACGGCCTCATCGTGGCCACCCCCACCGGTTCCACCGCGTACAACCTCTCCTCCCGGGGGCCGATCGCCTCCCCGCACCTCCGGGCCGTGATCGTGACGCCTGTGTCGCCCCACATGCTGTTCGACCGGAGCCTGGTGCTCGATCCCGGGGAAGAGGTGCGGGTCGAGATGGTCGACGGCCGGGCCGCCGCCCTGGTCGTGGACGGCGTGGCCGTCGCCGACCTGCGCCGGGGTGACGCCGTGGTCTGCCGGCCCAGCTCCCAGCCGGTCCGCCTGGTCGACTTCGGGGCGCACGACTTCCATGCCATCCTCCGGGCCAAGTTCGGCCTCGCCGACCGATCGGAGCGCTGAGGGCCCGTGCTGGTCGAGGTGGCGGTCCGCGACCTGGGAGTGATCGCAGAGGCCGTCCTCTCCCTTGGTCCCGGGATGACCGCCCTCACGGGGGAGACCGGCGCCGGCAAGACCCTGGTGGTCGAAGCCCTGGAGTTGCTGGGAGGGGGTCGGGCTGACCCCGTCCTGGTCCGCCCGGGGGCGGCCGAGGCCCTGGTCGAGGGTCGCTTCGACGTCGGAGGCGAAGAGGTCGTCCTGGCCCGGGCCGTGCCGGCGAGCGGCCGGTCCCGGGCCTGGGTGGATGCCCGCATGGCCCCTGTTGCGGCCCTGGCCGAGGCCGGGGCGCGCCTGGTCGAGCTCCACGGCCAGCACGCCCACCAGGCCCTTCTCACGCCTGGGGCCCAGCGGGCGGCGCTGGACGCCTTCGGAGGGGTGGACCGTGGTCCCCGCGAGGCGGCCCGGACCTCCATCGGACGGGTGGTCGAGGACCTGGCCGCTTTGGGAGGCGACTCCCGGGCCAGGGCCCGGGAGGTCGACCTCCTTCGCTTCCAGCTGGAGGAGCTGGACCGGGCCGGCCTCGACGATCCCGGCGAGGACGAGGCTCTCGCCTCCCTGGAGGAGCGGCTGGCCGGCGCCGCCGCCCACCGGGAAGCCGCCCGGTGCGCCGTGGCTGCCCTCTCCGGCGACGGCTCCGGGGCCGGGGACCGTGACGACGGCGCCGCCGGGGCGCTCGGCGCAGCCCTGGCCGCCCTGGCCGGGCACGCTCCCCTGGCCGGCATCGAGCAGCGCCTCCGAGGAGTCGAGGCGGAGCTGTCCGACCTGGCCAGCGAGGCCCGGCGCCTGGTCGAGACGCTCGAGGAGGACCCGGAGCGACTGGAGGAGGTCCGGGAGCGCCGGCAGCTCTTCCGGGAGCTGGGGCGCAAGTACGGAGGCAGCCTGGCCGAGGTGATGGCCTACGCCGGCGAGGCCGCCGGGCGCCTCCGGGAGCTGGAGTCCCATGAGTCCCGGGTCGCCGACCTGGAGGCAGAGAGGGCGCGGGGAGAGGCCGCCCTCTCGGTCGCCGAGCTGGCGATGGCCGAAGCCCGGCGGGCCGCCGCCCCCCGGCTGGCCCGGGCCGTCGAGGCGGAGCTGCGGACTCTGGCCATGCCCCGAGCCCGCTTCGAGATCGAGGTCGGAGGACGGGCCGGGGACGACGTGACGTTCATGCTCGGCGCGAATCCAGGAGAAGCCGTCCTGCCCCTCTCCAAGGTGGCATCGGGGGGCGAGCTGGCCCGGGCCATGCTGGCCCTCCGGGTGGCGCTCGGCGGATGGACCGCCGGCGCCGGCAGCAGTCCGGGCGCCGGCAGCAGTCCGGGCGCCGGCGTATCCCCGGGCGGCGCGCCCGGGCTCCGGCCAACCCTGGTCTTCGACGAGGTGGATGCCGGGATCGGGGGCGAGGCGGCCCTGGCTGTGGGCCGAGCCCTGGCCGCCCTCGCCGTGACCCACCAGGTCCTGGTCGTCACCCACCTCCCCCAGGTCGCCGCGTTCGCCGACCACCAGGTCGCGGTGGGCAAGAGGGAGCGGGGCGGGCGGACGGTGGCCGAGCTGTCCGTGCTGGACGGCCCTGCCCGGGTGGTGGAGCTGTCCCGGATGCTCTCCGGCCAGCCCGCCAGCGCCAGCGCCCGGCAGCACGCGGGGGAGCTGCTGGCCCTCGCTGCACGCGAACGGAGCCGAGGCGCCCGGCGCGGCCGATGACCCCGGGGGCGCCGATGGCCCCGGCGCGGCCGATGACCAGGCGTCGCTGATGAGCCCACGTCCCCGATGCCAAGGCCATGGACGCCGAGATGTCACAATGGGTAAGCGATGACCGGGGCCAGGCGAGCGCCTCCGACGGCTTCCAGCGGCGCCTCGGGGCGCCGGCACGAAGCCGCTCCCATGAGCGAGTTCCTGGTCATCGCCGGGCTCTCGGGGGCCGGGCGCTCCACTGCGGCCGACGTCCTCGAGGACCTTGGCTGGTTCGTCATCGACAACATGCCGCCCACCCTCATCACCAAGGTGGCGGACCTCGTGGGGCGCCCCGGCTCCGAGACCGGGCGGGTGGCCCTGGTCGTGGGGCGGGGCGGGGGCGAGTACCTGGACGAGGTGACCCCCGCCCTCGACGCGCTCCGTGCGACGGGAGCTCGCGTCCGGGTCCTGTTCCTGGACGCCTCGGACGATGTGCTGGTGCGCCGGTTCGAGGGCACGAGGCGCCGGCACCCCCTGTCGGCCGACGAAGGGGTGGTCAGCTCGATCCTCCAGGAGCGCCAGATGCTCGACCCCATCAAGGACCAGGCCGACGTGGTCGTGGACAC
>JBOGGR010000301.1:0-4749 GCA_050744025.1 Acidimicrobiales bacterium | reverse complement strand
GGCGAGACCCGAGGCACCGGGCGGGCCGGGCCAGGCGCCGCCGGCGGGACTCAGGTCCCCGCGCTGGCCCCGGGCCAGCTCCGGGTCAGCACCGACATCGGCGACCTGGCCGGGTGCGCCCTCGTCGTCGAGGCCGTCTTCGAGGACCCGGGGCTGAAGGAGTCGGTGCTGCGGGCGGTGGCCGAGGCCGCCAGCCCCGACGCGGTCCTCGCGACCAACACCAGCTCGATCTCCGTCGACCGGCTGGCCCGCTCCCTGCCCGGGCCGGAGCGGTTCCTCGGCATGCACTTCTTCAACCCGGTGCCGGTGAGCGACCTGGTGGAGCTGGTCCGGGGGGCGGCCACCGCCGAAGGGGTGGTCGCGGCGGCCCGGGGCTGGGTCGAGGCCCTGGGCAAGACCCCGATCACCGTGAAGGACAGGCCGGGCTTCGCCTCGAGCCGGCTGGGGGTCCTCCTCGGGCTGGAGGCGGTGCGGATGCTGGAGGAGGGGGTGGCGTCTGCCGAGGACATCGACGCCGCCATGGTGCTCGGCTACCGGCATCCCATGGGCCCGCTGCGGACCACCGACCTGGTGGGCCTCGACGTGCGCCTCGGCATCGCCGAGTACCTCACCGGGGCGCTGGGCGAGCGGTTCCGCCCGCCGCGGCTGCTGGTGGACAAGGTGGCCCGGGGCGAGCTGGGCCGCAAGTCGGGGCGGGGCTTCTTCGACTGGTAGGCGCCGGGCGCCCCGCCTCACCCCGCGAGGCCGGCGCCGGCGCCCCGCAACAGGCGCCCCAGGTCGGCCGCGTTGCGAACGCCGTAGTCGCGGTAGCAGTTGTTCATGAGCAGGTGGACCTCGTCGGCGCCGCCCTCCCCGGCGGCCAGCTCCGCCACCCGGGCCGTCCACGGGCGGAGCTCGGCGTCGTCGTACAGGTAGCGGAACCGGTCGGCGGCGCTGGCGGTCCGTGCGCTCCAGGCGTCGTCGGCCCGCCCGTGGAAGCGGACCACGGCGAGGTCCTGGCTCGTGACGGCTACGACCGGGGGCAGGCCGGAGGCGGCCGGGGCGTCCACCACCACGTGGGTGAGCCCGTGCTCGGACAGGAGGCCGAGGGTGCGCTCCCGCTCGTCGCCGGCGAGCCACCGGGGGGAGCGCAGCTCGACGCTCGCCCGAAGCCCTTCCAGGCGGTCGGGCAGGCGGGCCACCTCCTCCCGGTTGCCCCGCTTGGGCGTGAACCAGGTCGGGTACTGCACGAGCACCGCTCCCAGCTTCCCGGCCTCCTCGAGGGGAGCCAGTGCCGTCGCGAAGCGGTGCCAGGCCTCCTCCAGGGCGTCGCCCGACAGGTGGTGGGCGTAGAGGGACCGCTTGTCGCGGGCGGCCGGGTCCACCTCTTCCCGGAGGTCGGCCCACAGGGAGTCGGGCCGGGTCGGGTGGTGGGTGAGGAGGGACCACGCCTTCACGTCGAGGCGGAAGCCCGGAGGGGTGCGGGCCACCCAGCTCCGGGCCAGCTCGGGCCCGGGGGGCCAGTAATAGGTGCTGTCCGCCTCCACGACGGGGAACGAGCGGGCGTAGAAGGCGAGCCGCTCTGCGGCCGTCATCGACCGGCGGGGGTACCAGGCGGCGTCCTTCACGAGCGTGGGGTCGGTCCACGAGCACGTGCCCGTGTACACACGGGCCCGGCCCAGGCGAAGGACCGGCCCGAGCTCGAGGGGCGCCGGCGCCGGCGGCCGGCTCATCCGGCGAGCGCGCCCGGCTCGGGCGTCCCCTCGTCGTCGGGTTGCTGGTGCCAGGCCCACGGGTGGTGGCGGTCGCCGCGGGCCCCCTGGCGCTGGCGGAGCTCGAGGTAGCCCCACACCGACCAGCCGACGGGGATGAGCCCCCAGAAGCTGACGATGCGGTAGAGCAGCGCCGACGCCACCGCCGCCTTGCTGTGCATGCCGTAGGCCACGAGGAAGAACGTGAGGCTGCCCTCGACCACTCCGACCCCGCCCGGGGTGATGGGGAGGCTGGCCGACACCTGGGCCAGTCCGTAGGCCACGAGCAGCCCGGTCCAGGGCACGCGCAGGCCCAGCGCCTCGATGCAGGCGGCCAGGGTGGCGCAGTCGCACATCCAGTTCGTCACGGCCAGCGCCATGCTCACCGCCCACACCCTCCGGCTCGGCTGGACCGTCCGGATCCGCTCCACCAGGTGGCGGAAGCCGCCCACGATGCTCGGGCCCCGTGGCAGGCCGGCCTCGGCCCGGGCCATGAGGCGGCCGGCCAGGGCCCGGGCCGCCTGGCTGCGGTGGACGGCCACGAGGGCCCCGCCGGCTGCCACGGGGATGGCGGCCAGCGCCAGGACCACGACGCGCAGGCTGGTGACCGGGCCGTGGTCCCAGGCGATCTCGACGCCGGCCGCGAAGATGACGAACAGGGCGAAGCTCGAAAGGGCCCCCGCGACCAGGATCACCCAGCCGGCCAGGGTCCGGTCGGCCCCCCGGCGCCGGAGCTGCTCGTAGGCGAAGGCGGCAGCCCAGGCGGCCCCGCCAGGCAGCGTCACGGACATGGCGTTGCCGGCCAGGGTGATCTCCACCATGGGCGCGAGGCCGAGGTCGACCCCGCCGGAGCGGAGGAGCCAGCGCTGGAGCCGGGCGAACACCAGCATGGAGCTCGCCTCGAACACGATGGCCACCACCAGCCAGTCCCAGCGGACCTCGCTCAGCAGGTGGCCGGCAGAGGCGATCTGGTGGCGCTGGTAGTAGACGGCGTAGCCGGCGGCCCCGGCCAGGGCAGCCTCCACCCCCCACTTGAGCCGCAGCAGCCAGACCCGGCGCCGGCCCCGCTCGGGGACACGCTCCGGCCGGGGCCGGGGCAGGCGACGGACCTCCCGGGCCGGCGGCACGACGTGGACCGGACGGCGGTACGTGGTCCGCGGCAGGGGCCGGCGGCGCCCCTCACGGGCGTCGGGGGGCAGGGGGGCGGGCGCCTCCCGGGCTGGCACGGTCACCGGGCTGCCTCCATGCCAGGTCCACCGTACCCGGGGGCCGGCGCCGCCCACCCCCAGGTTGGGCGCCCGGCCGGGTTGGGCAAGAACAGGGAATGGACCAGACTGTCGTGATCACGGGGTCGAGCGCGGGCATCGGCCGGGCCACGGCCCAGCTCTTCGGGCGGCGGGGCGCCAGCGTGGGCCTGGTGGCCCGGGGCGAGGCAGGGCTGGAAGGGGCGGCGAAGGAGGTCGAGCAGGGCGGCGGCAAGGCGCTGGCCATCCCGACGGACGTGGCCGACTACGGCCAGGTCGAGGAGGCGGCCCGGCGGGTGGAGTCGGCGCTCGGCCCTATCGACGTGTGGATCAACGTGGCCTTCACCTCGGTCTTCGCCCCCTTCTGGGAGATCGCCCCCGAGGAGTTCAGGCGGGTGACCGAGGTGAGCTACCTGGGCTTCGTCCACGGCACCCGGGTCGCGCTGGACCGCATGAGACCCCGCGACCACGGGACGATCGTCCAGGTCGGGTCGGCGCTGGGCAGCCGAAGCATCCCGCTCCAGTCCGCGTACTGCGGGGCCAAGCACGCCATCAACGGCTTCACCTCGTCCCTGCGCTGCGAGCTCATCCACGAGCGGAGCAAGGTGCGGATCACGGTCGTCCAGATGCCGGCCGTCAACACCCCGCAGTTCTCCTGGGTGCTGTCGCGGCTGCCGAACCACCCCCAGCCGGTGCCGCCCATCTACCAGCCGGAGGTGGCCGCCCGGGGCGTGGCCTACGCCGTCGACCATCCGGGCCGCAAGCAGTACTGGGTGGGCGGCACCACGGCGGCCACGATCCTCGCCAACAAGGGGGCGGCGGGCCTCCTCGACCGGTACCTGGGCCGGACCGGCTTCAAGTCCCAGCAGACCGCCGAGAAGGTCGGCCCGGGCCGGCCCAACAACCTGTGGGAGCCGGTGGACGGCCGGGGAGGGTCGGACCACGGGGCCCACGGCCAGTTCGACCAGCGGTCCCACGACGACAGCCCCGAGCTGTGGGTCTCCCATCACGCCCGGCTCCTGAGCGGGGCGGTGAGCGGCGCCGCCGCCGGCGGGCTGGGCCTCCTGGCCGCCGCCCGGCTGCGCCGGTGAGGAGGGGGAGCCCGAGGCCGGCGAGCAGGGCCTTCGCGCTGGCCCGGACAGGCTACGGGACGATGCTGCTGGCAGCGCCAGGGGCCGCGGCCCGCTGGTACACCGGCCTCCCGGCCGAGCAGGCGACGGTGGCGGTGGCACTGGTCCTCGGGACCCGCCAGCTGGCGCAGGCGGCGGCGACGTCGGCCCGCCCCGGCCGGGCCGGGCTCGGGGTGGGGGTCGCCGTCGACGTGATGCACGCGGCCTCCATGGTCGGCCTGGCGGCCCTGTCCAGGCGATGGAGGCGGGGCGGCCTGGTCGACGCGGCGGTCGCCTCCTCCTTCGCCGCCGCGGGCCTGCGCCTGGCGCGGCGTCCGCGTGCCTGAGGGGCGGCGCCGGCGCGCCTGAGGGACGGCTCACCGGGCCCGTCCCGTGTGCAGATGGGCTCTTGGGAGGAACAGCCGCTGATGCGCCGGGGCCCCGTGCCCACTCCCGCCGGACGTACCCGCCGCGCCAGCCTGGCGCGCCCCCCGGCCTTCTACGGCGAGGCCGGCAGCACGGCCATGGGGGACAGGACGTGGGGCTCGGCCTGCGTGTACGCCCCGCTCCCGACGTCGCCGTGCCAGCGCAGCTCGACCACCGGCCCAGACTGCGACCGGCCGTGACGGGGGCTCCGCGGACGCGCCGGCCAGCACTCGCTGAGCC
>JBOGGR010000300.1:0-2224 GCA_050744025.1 Acidimicrobiales bacterium | reverse complement strand
GGCCGGGAGCGGGGGCGTCGCCGTGCGGCCGGGGACCGAGGCCGACGCCAGGTTCGCCGCCGAGCTGCACGCCCGGTCCATCAACGAAGGCTTCCTGCCCACGCTCGGGCCGGCATTCCTGGCCCGGCTGTACAGGAGGATCGTGCGCCACGCCGGCTCGTTCCTCCTCGTTGCGGTGGCCCACGGGGACGGCCGGCCGGTGGGATTCGTGGCAGGGACCGAGGACGTGGGCTCCCTCTACCGCGAGTTCGCCCGGCGGGACGGCGTGCGGGCCGGCCTCGTGGCCGCCCCCCGGCTGGCCCGGTCCTGGCGCCACGCCTGGGAGACGCTCCGCTACCCCTCGGTCGGGGGGGAGCTGCCCGGCGGAGGGGACCTGCCCCCCGCCGAGCTCCTGGCGATGGCCGTCGAGCCCGCGGCCCGGGGCCGGGGGGTGGGCCGGCAGCTCGTCGACGCATTCCTCTCCGAGCTCGGGCGGCGGGACGTGGGCGGGGCCCGGGTGGTGGCCGCGACCGCCAACCGGGCCGCCATCGGCCTCTACCAGTCGGCCGGGTTCCGCCCGGCGACGCGCCTGGAGCTGCACCGGGGTACGACCTCGGAGGTGCTCGTGTGGCCGTGAGCAGGGGGCCGTCGAGGTGAGCCCGCGGCCGTGACCGTGCCCGACAGCCCTCCCGAGCTCGCCGGCCTCGGCGTCGCCTGCCTGGCGCTGTCCCTCGCCGCCACCCCCCTCGCCATGCGCCTGGCCCGCCGGGTCGGGCTGTACGACCGGCCCGGGGCGCTCAAGCTGCAGGAGGAGCCCGTCCCCTACCTCGGCGGGCTCGGGGTGGCGGTCGCCGTCGCCCTCGCCGTCGCCCTCGGCCGGCCGCTGCTCGCCGTCCCCCTGGCCCTGGCCCTGGCCCTCGGGATCGCGGACGACGCCAGGGGGCTCCCCCCGTTGGCCCGCCTGGGCGGGGAGGTGGTGATCGGGGCCCTGGTCGCGGTGGCCGTGCCAACCCGCCTGCCGTCCGTGCTGGGCCCGCTCGCCGAGATCGCGGCCGTGGTGGTCGTCGTGAACGGCGTGAACATGATCGACGGGCTGGACGGCCTGGCCGGCGGGGCGGGGGCCGTCTCGGCCGTCGGCTTCGCCATCGTCCTCGTCGGCCCGGGGGAGCTCGTGGCGGTCGGCCTGGCGGCCGGGCTCATCGGCTTCCTCGCCTACAACCGCCCGCCCGCCCGGGTGTACCTGGGCGACGGCGGGACCTACCTCGTGGGGGCCGCCCTGGCGGCGCTGCTCGCCCTGGCCTGGCAGCCGGGGCTGGCCTGGAGCCGCTCGGTGGGCGCCCTGGCCCTCCTCGGCTACCCCGTCGCCGACGCCTCCTTCGCCGTGGCCCGCCGGCTACTGGCCCACGCTCCCCTCACCACGGGCGACAGGGGCCACAGCTACGACCGCCTCGTCGCCCGGGGGTGGCCGAGGGCCCGGGCCAGCGGGGGCTGCGTGGCCCTGCAGGGCGCCCTCGTCGTGATCGGGGTGGTCGCCTCGCGGCTCCCCCTCCCGGCCGCCGCCGTGCTGGTGGCGGCGTCCGCCGCGGCCCTGGCGGCCGGCGCCGCCGCTGCCGGGTTCCTCACCCCCGAGCCGCTCGCCCCCGGGCCCCCCGAGCGGCCGGCCTAGCGTCGGCGACCAGAGCCACGGCGTCGGCCGGGACCCAACCCTTCGACCGGCGGACCAGCCGGTCCAGGCTGGCCCGGCCATCCGCTGCCCCGGGACGAGGCGGGGCGGCGCCGGTCAGCCCCGTGTGCACCAGGATGCGGGCCAGCGTGCCGGGCCGCACCCCCAGCTGCTTGGCCTGCTCCTCCAAGGCGGCGTGCTCCTCTTCGTCGAGACGGACTGTGATGGCCGTGGTCATGGAGAGCCACGCTAGCCCTGAACGATGCGATACGACGCGAAACGCGTCCCATCGGTCCCTCCCTCACGATCCGAGCCGCCTGGCCGGCCGGGGTCGGTGGACTCCTGCGGGCGCCCGGGGACGACGCCGGGGCTGCTGAGGGACCCCTCATCGGTCCGCTCTCTTCGCACAACACTGAAATATCCTGGTCGTATGCTGAGTCGGTCGGAAATGGTCTGGCGGGAGCTGCTGGTCGGCTTCTACGCGGCCGGCAGCAGGGACACCTCCCTCAGCCAGATCGCCGAGCACCTGCGCCTCCCGGTCTCCACCGTGCACCGGGCCCTGGTCGGGCCCCGGCGCATGGG
>JBOGGR010000299.1:0-2361 GCA_050744025.1 Acidimicrobiales bacterium | reverse complement strand
CCGCGACCCCACTCGGCCGACCCGGCCCACTCGGCCGACCCGGCCCACTCGGCCGACCCGGCCCACTCGGCCGACCCGGCCCACTCGGCGGAGTGCCGGGCGGCTCACGCCGCCGGGCACTGGGCCTCCCCCGGGAGCCCGCTGCGGTACGGGTCCACCAGCTCCGAGTGGGTGGCGCTGGCGGTGAACCCGGCTCCGAGGGAGCCGAGGATGGGCACGCTGATCAGCGGCACCCGGTAGCGCACGGTCGCCACGACCCGAGAGCAGCGGACGGGCGCTCCGTCCACCACCAGGGTCATGCGGTCGGGGCTCCGGCCAGAGGCGGTGATCGCCTGGTCGGCGGCGGCCAGCGCCGCACCCCCGGGGTCGGCGTTGGCCTCCTGGACGAAGGCCCGAGCCGCCTCCCGGGCGGCCGAGGAGGCGGCCAGCTTGGCGTCTATCACGCCCCAGGCATTGGCCACCACGAGGGTGCCGAGCACGAACACCAGGACGCCGAACACCAGGGCCTCGAGGCCCCCGACCTGGCCCGCCTCGTCCCGGCGGAGCCGGCTCCGGGCCGCCCTGCCCAGACACCGGCCCCGGGCCGCCCTGCCCGGACGCCGGCCCCGGGCCGCGCTGCCCAGACACCGGCCCGGACCCCCGCAGCCACCGTTGGCCGGGCTCACGCCCGCACCCGCTCCCGCCGCACCACGACCGTCCTCTCGACGTGGTCGAGCCCGAGCGGCCCGGAGAGGAAGGCCGGCAGCAGGCTCGGGTTGTCCACCGACACCGTGAGCTCGACCGCGTCGGGCTCGACCTGCCAGGCGAAGGTGGCCCGGCTGCCGTAGCGGCCGAGGACGCCGCGGGCGTCGGTCGTGGCGTCGGCCCTGGCGGCCGGGGTGGCTCCGGCGTCGGACCCCGCGACGATGCGGGCGGCGTCGAAGGCGGCCGAGCCGACCGCCGAGCGGGCGTACAGGTCGAAGAGGACCTGCACGGCGAGCAGGAGGAGCGTGAGGAAGACCGCCACCCCGACGACGCTGGCGATGAGCCCGGTGCCGGCCTGGCCTCGCAGCCGGCCGCCGGTCACTTCCCGATCTGGGAGATCTGGTTGTTGACGTTGGAGGTGGCGGCGCCCAGGGTGGCCTTGAACGCCACCCAGAGGGCCACCCCGAGGAACGCCATTATGAGGACCGCGATCGCGGCCGAGATGACGCCTTCGCCCCGCTCGCCGGGGACGATCCGGCCGACGAGGAAGACCCGGATCTCCCGTTGCCACAGCCAGGCCCTGAGCATTGCTTCGGTCATGTGGTGCCTCCATTCTCTTTTGTCCAGTGGGTCCAGTCGGTTGGGTCGGGTCCGGTGCGGGCGGGGAGCGCCCCGCCGGACATCAGCGGCCGGGCATCACGGGCCGGCGAACAGGCGCAGGGCCTGGAGGAAGGGGATGGCGAGGAAGATGACCCCCGGGACGAGGGTGGCCACGGTGACCGGGACCCAGACCTGCTGGGCCCTGCGCTCCATGGTCTCCACCAGGGTCCGCTGGACGTCGCGGCGGATGGCCCTGGCCTCGTCGGAGATGAGCCGGCCCAGGTCGGACGCCTCGCCGTGCATGGCCAGGACTGGCATGAGCCGGCGCAGGGCCTCGATGTCGGCCAGCTCCACCCATTCCCGGAGGGCCTCTGTCTCCGACAGGCCGTGGCGGATCCGGACGCACACCCGGGCCAGGTCCCTGCCGCACGCACCCCGGCTGCGAGAGGCCAGGCGGGTGAGAGCCGAGCCGAGGGAGTAGCCGGCTGTGAGCAGCATGGCCAGCTGCTCGGCCACCAGCGGCAGCTCCAGGAGCAGGCGGCGCTGCCAGGCTCCCGAGGCGGACGCGACGCGTTGCTCGAGGACGAGGAAGGCGAGGACGGGGGCGCCGAGGACCACCAGCAGGCCGACGGCGAGGGGGGGTCGGCCGGCCAGGTCCACCAGGGAGGCTGCGCCGAGGGCCGCCACGCTCCAGCCCAGCTGGCGGAGCCGGAACGCGGTCACGTCCAGCGGGGAGTGGATGCGCTCCAGGCGCACGGCCAGCTCCTCGCTCACCCCGAACAGCCTTGCTCCCCTGGCCCCGACGGCCCGGGCAAGCGGCCCCACCACCTCGCGGAACGAGGCCACCGAGAACGGGTCCACCCTGCGACCCACCAGCCCTCCCGGCGTGTACGGCCGGAGCCGCTCGGCGAGCGAGGGCCTGGAGAAGCGGCGCCACTCGGAGAGGAGCAGGGTGAAGCCGGCCCAGGCCGCCAGCCCCGAGAGGACGTAGAGCCGGGTCACCGCCGCCGCTCCGTGGATGCCGGCCGGGCCCCGGCGGGGGGGCGCGGGCCGGGAGACGAGGCCGGCCTTCGCAGC
>JBOGGR010000298.1:0-3303 GCA_050744025.1 Acidimicrobiales bacterium | reverse complement strand
TTCCAGCCCGGCGGGAGGGACCCAGCACGGCTCCCCGCCGGCCGCCCCGCCTCGGGGCGGCGGCGGGGGGGAGGCCCGATCCCGGGACCGGGCCGGGTCGCCCGCGCCGGGCGAGAGGAGCGGGCGGGAGGGCGGGAGTGGGCAGCCCCGCCTTCGTGCCGACGAGCCCCATTCCTCCAAAGGGGGGGAGGCAGGGGAGCCGAGCGGGCCGCCCACGACGCCGCTGCGGGGGGCGCCGGCCCGGATCGCCGCCAACATGAAGGCCAGCCTGGCCATCCCGACCGCCACGAGCGTCCGCCCGGTGCCGGCCAAGCTCCTCGAGGTCAACCGGACCATCCTCAACAACCACCTCGCCCGCACGAACGGGGGCAAGGTCAGCTTCACCCACATCATCGGGTGGGCCGTGGTCCAGGCGGTGCGGGCCGTGCCGGCCATGAACCGCCACTTCGTCGACGACGCCGACGGCAAGGGCACGCCCGGCGTGGCGCAGCCCGAGCAGGTGGGCCTGGGCCTGGCCGTGGACGTGGAGAGGGCCGGCGGGGGGAGGAGCCTGCTCGTGCCCTGCATCAGGCGGGCCGACGGGCTCGACTTCCGCAGCTTCGTGCTGGCCTACGAGGACCTGGTCCGCAAGATCCACACCGGCCGGATCAGCCCGGACGACTTCGCCGGCACCACCGTCACGCTCACCAACCCGGGCACGCTCGGGACCGTCCACTCCATCCCCCGCCTGATGCCGGGCCAGGGCGTGATCGTGGGCGTGGGGGCCATCGACTACCCGGCCGAGTACCAGGCCGCCGACCGGGGGCGCCTGGCCGAGATGGGGGTGAGCAAGGTCACGACCCTCACCTCCACATACGACCACCGGGTGATCCAGGGTGCGGAGTCGGGGCTGTTCCTCGCCCGGGTGCACGAGCTGCTGCTCGGGGCCGACGGCTTCTACCACGAGATGTTCGGGGCCATGGGCGTGCCGTACGAGCCGGTGCGGTGGCTGCCCGACGCCAACCCGGCCGCAGAGCACGAGCGGGCCCGGGCCTTGAAGCAGGTCCACGTCCAGACCCTCATCAACATGTACCGGGTGCGGGGGCACCTCATCGCCGACCTGGACCCCCTGGCCTCCCTCCCGCCCCGCATGCACCCGGAGCTGGACCCGGCCACCTACGGCCTCACCTTGTGGGACCTGGGCCGGGAGTTCCTCACCGACGGGCTGGCCGGGAAGGACGAGCTGTCGCTGGGCGACATCCTGGGCATCCTGCGCGACGCGTACTGCCGGACCGTCGGCATCGAGTACATGCACATCCAGGAGCCCGAGGAGAAGCGCTGGATCCAGCGCCACGTGGAGGGGGTGCCGTCCACGCTGGCGCCGGAGGAGCAGCGCTTCATCCTGGGCCGGCTCAACGCCGCCGAGGCGTTCGAGCGGTTCCTCCAGACCAAGTACATAGGCCAGAAGCGGTTCGGCCTGGAAGGGGCCGAGTCGGCCATCCCCCTCGTCGACTGCGTCCTCGACCTGGCCGCGTCGGACGGCATGGCCGAGGCGGTCCTCGGCATGGCCCACCGGGGCCGGCTCAACGTCCTCGCCAACATCGTGGGCAAGTCCTACGGGGAGATCTTCAACGAGTTCGAGGGCCACATCGACCCGGACACGGTGCAGGGCTCAGGCGACGTCAAGTACCACAAGGGGGCGAGCGGCAAGTTCGTCGGGCGCTCGGGGGCGGACATCCCAGTCACCCTGGCGTCCAACCCGT
Organism: Acidimicrobiales bacterium; assembly: GCA_050744025.1. Classification (GTDB taxonomy): domain Bacteria; phylum Actinomycetota; class Acidimicrobiia; order Acidimicrobiales; family JAJPHD01; genus JBOGGR01. The sequence goes on along the minus strand of JBOGGR010000298.1, from coordinate 1,561 downwards.
CCCACCTGGAGGCCGTGGACCCGGTGGTGGAGGGCATGGTGCGAGCCAAGCAGGACCTCCTGGACGAAGGCGCCCGCTTCCCGGTGCTCTCGCTGCTGATCCACGGCGACGCCGCTTTCGCCGGCCAGGGGGTGGTGGCCGAGACCCTCAACCTGTCGGGCCTCCGGGGATACCGGACGGGGGGGACGATCCACCTCGTCATCGACAACCAGCTCGGCTTCACCACCGCCCCCGAGGAGGGGCGCACGTCGGTGTACGCCACGGACGTGGCAAAGATGGTCCAGGCCCCGATCTTCCACGTCAACGGCGACGACCCGGAGGCGTGCGTGCGGGTGGCCAAGCTGGCGTTCGGCTTCCGCCAGGCGTTCCACCGCGACGTGGTCATCGACATGGTCTGCTACCGGCGCTTCGGGCACAACGAGGGGGACGAGCCGAGCTACACCCAGCCCCAGATGTACGAGCGCATCGACCGCCACCGCTCGGTCCGCAAGCTGTACACGGAGCGGCTGGTCAGCCGGGGGGACATCACGCTCGAGGAGGCCGAGCGCGCCCTGGACGACTTCTCGGCCCGGCTGCAGGCGGCCCTGGACCAGACCCGGTCCTCGGCCGCTCCCCAGCCGTCCAGCGTCCCGCCTCCGCCGCCGCCCACGGCCACCCCGGCCCCCCCGACCGGCGTGGACAGGGCGGTGCTCGACCGGGTGTCGGCGGCGGTCCACCACGTGCCCGACGGCTTCAGCCTCCATCCCAAGCTGGCCAAGCAGCTGGTCGGGCGGTCCAAGCTCTACGCCGGCGGCGAGGTGGACTGGGCCCTCGCCGAGGCCCTGGCCTTCGGGTCGCTGCTGCTGGAGGGCACCGACGTGCGCCTGGCGGGCCAGGACACGAGGCGGGGGACGTTCAGCCAGCGCCACGCCGCGTACGTCGATTACCGCACCGGCGCGGAGCACGTCCCGCTCGCCTCCCTGGCCCCGGCCGGCGGGCGCCTGACCGGCGGCGGCGGTGGTGGGGACCGGACCTCGGGCAGCGCGGAGCAGGGGCGGTTCCTCATCTACGACTCCCTCCTCTCGGAGTACGCCGCCCTCGGCTTCGAGTACGGGTACTCCGTGGTGCGCAAGGACGCCCTGGTGGCCTGGGAGGCGCAGTTCGGCGACTTCGCCAACGGGGCCCAGGTCGTCATCGACCAGTTCGTCGTGGCGGCCGGCGACAAGTGGGACCAGACGTCGGGGCTGGTCCTCCTCCTGCCCCACGGCTACGAGGGCCAGGGGCCGGACCACTCGTCGGCCCGGATAGAGCGGTTCCTCACGCTCGCGGCAGGAGACAGCGTGCGGGTCGCCAACGTCACCACGGCGGCCCAGTACTTCCACCTGCTGCGGTCCCAGGCCCGCCGCCGGGACGGCCTCGTGCCTCTCATCGTCTTCACCCCGAAGTCCCTCCTGCGGGCCCGGGTGGCCCGGTCACCCATCGCCGACCTGGTCCACGGGTCCTTCCGGGAGGTGCTCGACGACCCGGCGACGAGGGGGCCAGGGCCGGCGCCGGGAGCGGGCCCGGCGGGCGGGGCCGGCGC
>JBOGGR010000297.1:0-4733 GCA_050744025.1 Acidimicrobiales bacterium | reverse complement strand
GGAGAGTCTCACCGTGGCAATCAGTGCTAGCGAGGCGCGCTCGCGCCTGTTCCCTCTCATCCAGCAGGTCAATGACGACCATGTCCCGGTGCGGATCAGCTCCAAGGGGGGCGACGCCGTGCTCATGTCGGGCGAGGACTTCGACTCCTGGCAGGAGACGATCTACTTATTGCGGTCTCCCGCCAACGCCCGAAGGCTCATGGAAGCCGTTGCGCGGGACAAGTCCGGCCGAGGCACGGTCGTGAAGTCCTTGGAGGAGCTCCAGGCCCTGGCCGGCGAGTAGTGCGAAGCATCCACTTCGACCCCGACGCCTGGGACGACTTCTTGTACTGGCTCGGCGCCGACCGGAAGATGGCGACCAGGATCACACGCCTGATCGGTGACATCCAGCGTGATCCGTTCACCGGCATCGGCAAGCCGGAGCCCCTCAAGGGCGACCTGTCGGGCTACTGGTCCCGCCGCATCGACGACGAGCATCGTCTGATCTACAGGGCTGACGACGCAGAGGTGAAGATCCTCAAGGCTCGCTATCACTACAGCCAGTGAGCAGACGGGAACGATCAGGCGACGACGTGCCAGCAGCCAAACCGAGTCTCCGACGTGCCGTTCGGTGCTCTCGGCATCGGCTTGCGGCTCTCGTTCTGGCGCGTCGTTCTGGCTCACTGCCAAAGGAGTGCGTCCGACTGGCCTCCGCCCGGTCGTGGTCCGGAGGTGGTGGTGAGGGCGGCGAGGTCGGCGGTGACGTAGGCGAGCATCCGGGCGGGGAAGTCGACGGCCGTGGCAGATGGCAGCTGGCGTGCGGTCTGGGCGAGAAGGGCGGCGATCACCTGGGCGGCGGTGGTGATGGCGTCGAGGTCCACCTCGGCGACGGTCGCCTGCATGGCAGCGGGGAGGAGCTCGGGGGCGAAGTCGAGGATGCTGGTGAGCCCGAACTGGGGGTCGCGGACGGCGAGGGTGACCGCGAGGAACCTCCGCAGCTCGTCGCGGGCGGTGCCGAGACGGGAGTGTGCTTCCCAGGGCGAGCGGCGTCGCAGGTACTTCCCGACGTCGGCGAGGGCTGCGCAGGCGAGGAACGCCCACTCGCGCACCGTGGACGAGGCGATATCGGGCGCTGGCCCGGCAGCGCTGACCGCTCCGTGCGGGTCGTAGAGAACCACCGTGTCGGCAGGGAAGGAAGCCGTGGCTCGGCCGAGGACCAAGTCGATCTGGCAGCGGTCGGCGTACTGGACGAAGATCCGCCGGTGGCCGCCGGGGAGGCGGTGGCTGAGGCTGTCCACGGCATCGTCCAGCGCGAGGAGCACCCGGCGGGCCGGTTCGACGGAACATCGTCGAGATCATCAACGCCGAGGGCGACGTCCAGGTCGGAGAGCGCGTCGGCGGCGCCGCGAGCCAGCGAGCACCCGACCGCCAGCCAGGCCACCGAGGCGTCCCGCTCGCAAAAGGCGAGCAGACCGTCCAGCAGTCGACGCTGGGCGGCGAGCTGCTCGGGCAGCGCCGCCGCCACCCACGCCCGCCCGGTCCGCTCCCTCATACGACATCACGATAGGTTCCCAAGGCCCCGCCACCGAAGCGCCGCCGGTTCGCTCACGACCGCCGACGCGTCGCTGCTCGCCGCATGGCGTCGCCGTGGGTCAGGCCGAAGCCGCCGGCTTGCGGGCTACGAAGACCAACTCCCGGCCCGGCCGGTCGGGAGCCTCCCGGATCGCGTCGATGACCAGGCCGGTCGCTGCGAGCGAGACGGTCAGCTCGTCGCGCTCCCGGAACCGCAACGTTGACAGCGACGTCAGCACCGCCCCGTCGTAAGCGAACACGAAGCTGGTCTCGAACGACACGCACGGCCACGCCAGCTCGGTCAGTTCGACCCAGGTCTCGACCGTCCCGACACCGGGGAGGTCCACCCGTCGGCGGGTCGCTGCCTCGGTCCAGTTCTCCCAGGCCCGCCGAGCGGGATCCCGGGTCTCGAACACCAGCCGACCCCCCGGGGCCAGGGTGCCCCGGACCGCAGCGAGGGTCGCCTGCCAGTCATTGTCGCTGACGAACATCGCCAGGGAGACCCAGGCCGACCCCGACATGCCCCGGGCCTTCAAGCGCACCGAGGGCGACGCCGGGCCAGACGAGACAACCGAGTGCCTCCAGCTGTGGCACAAGGCCCGCCGGTCGCTGCTCAAGTCCCGCCAGCATCTGCTCAACGAGGCCGAGAGCCTCCTTGGCGAGCTGCCCGAGGCCGTCCGGGACGGCTTGCCCGACGCGCCCGACGTCCGCACCCGGCTCCGGGCTCTGGCCGAGCAGGCGACCCCTGTGCCTTGCGACGCTCCCACCGCCATCCGCCTCGGCCTGCTCGCCGATCACACCCGGGACATCGTCGCCATCGATGCAAGAGAGCAGGAGGCCAGGGCCGAGCTGGCCAAGCTCACCAAGATCGCCGGCTCGACACTGGACGACCTGTGCGGCATCTCGACTCGCTCGTCCGCCGAGCTCCTGGTCGAGGTGGGTGACCCTCGGCGCTTCACCGGGGAGGGCGGCTTCGCCCGCTTCAACGGGACGGCTCCCCTCCCTGCCTCCTCCGGCGAGGGGGAGGGCGAAGCGAGGCGGCATCGGCTCAACCGAGGAGGCAACCGGCGGGTCAACGCCGTGTTGTACCGCATGGCCATCACCCAGCTGCGCTGCGATCCCCGCGCTCGCCGGATCTACGAGAATGCCCGGGAGCGGGGTCACACCAAGCGGGAGGCTCGGCGCATCCTCAAGCGTCATTTGTCCGATGTCGTCTACCGCCGGATGCTCGTCGACGCCAACCGTCGTCTTGCCGAGAAGCCAAAGAACCTGGTCAGGAGGGCCGCATGAGACACACGCCGAACGTTCGTGCCCCCCTTGACATAGAAGCTTCAGAGCCCCTCAACGGCGACGCCGGGTCGTCCCGGTCGGCTACATCCACGAGAGAGCGGGTCGGGGCGGTACCGGGCGCGCCTACCAGAGCAAGCGCCCTCCTGCCGAACTGCCGGCCCGAAACGTCCTGATCTGGCGCCCCGCCCGCCCTGTTCGGACCCGGGTACGCCCCGAAGAGTGCATAACGACGGTCTGGGATTCACCGAAATGACGTGAGTCGGGTCGAAGGAGCGCAGAACGCGCATCCAGAGCCGCCGTCTGGGGCGCCGCTGGCTGGGACCGACCATAACGACGCGATCCATAGGCATTCCACCGCCTCCCGGCGCACGCCGAACCGGCGTTCTGCGCGTGACAGACGGGGTGCCGCGACGATGCTGCGACCCTCGGGATCGGTGACCTGCGACGAGCGTGTGATCCCGGGGGATTCAAGCCCTTGAAGACGCGTCACTCCCGGAACACCGTTGAGTTCGGCCCGCGCAAAGTGGACCCTACACCTCGCCTGGGGCCAGCTCGGGGCCGACGTGACCTGCGGAGCAGTGGCGGCCGTCCGGATAGCTCGGACCGCGAGTCTCCTCTGTGCAGGGCCGCAGGGCGCGGCCGTGTCGGAGGTCACCGTGGCGACAGCACAGACATATCGGGAGGAGCGCCACGAGCGGGCAGCGGCGACGCTAGGCGCTAGGGCCCGCGCAAGAGACCCTGACCGGGGAGGTTGCCGCGTTGCGGTCGGGGGCCGCCGGCTTGGCGGCCGAACAGAGCAGAGAGCGTCGGAAGCGTTCGGAAGCTCAAGTGAACAGGGAGGTCAAGATGACGATCGAGACGGAAGTCCCGACCGAGTCAGTCCACGACATGCAGGCGATCAACCCGGCGGTGCTGGACAGGGGCGCGACTGCCAGGTACCTCGGGCTGAGCGTCTCGACCATCGCCGAGCTCACCGCCACCGGCCAGCTCCGCTCGCTCAAGGTGGGCCGCCGGCGCTTGTACCGCAGGGTTGATCTCGACGACTGGCTGCTCCGGAAGGTCGAGGGCGCAGCGTGAGCGCCCGGCGGGGTTCGGGGGAGGGGAGTGTCTACCGGGAGGAGGCCGGCTGGCGGGCAACCGTCGAGGCCGGCCGTGATCCTGTCACCGGCAAGCGGCGGCGCAAGGTCGTGCGCGGCAAGACCAAGACGGACGTCCTGCGCCAACTTGCTGAGCTTCGCCGTCAGGCAGACCGGGGGATCGGATTCGGGCCGTCGATCAACCTCGGCCTGTGGCTGGACCAGTGGTTCGCTGACGTCGTGCAGCCGAGGGTCGGCTCGCCCAACACGGCCGCCGCCTACCGGCGCCATATCGAGAACCACCTGAAGCCCGGCCTCGGCCACCTCTCTCTGCGCAAGCTCACGCCTGAGGATGTCGACCGGTTCCTCCAGTCCAGACGGGACCTCGGGCTGAGCCGCTCTCACGTGGGCCGGATGCGCATGCTCCTCGCCGACTCCCTTCGGCATGCGAGCGGCGGGGGCTGGTCGATCGCAACGCCGCTCAGCTCGCCGTCGTGCCGAGGTGCAAGCCCGCTGACGAGCGGACGCCGCTGGACGTCGATGAGGTGCGCCGCATGATCAAGGTGGCCGAGGGGGCCAGGCTCGAAGCCCTCGTCCTCTGCGGCCTGGTCCTCGGGTTGCGGCCCGGCGAGCTCGTCGGCCTCCTATGGACCGATCTCGACCTCGAAGGCCCGCTGCCGAACGCCCCTCGGCCCGGCGAACCTCCGTCGCACCTTCCGACGGGTGGCCGAGCGGTCCGGGATCGAGGGTGCCTTCCCGTATCTCATGCGCCACACGGTCGTCTCGCAGCTCCTCGACCAGGGTGCCACGATCGAC
>JBOGGR010000296.1:0-1994 GCA_050744025.1 Acidimicrobiales bacterium | reverse complement strand
GGCGGGCACGGGGCGGGCGGCCTGGCACGGGGCGGGCGGGGCCTGGGGCGGCGGCGCTACTCCTCCGCCAGGATCGAGTCGCCGGCGGCTCCCCCGGCTGCGCCTCCTCGCTCCGGCCCGGCCCCGTCTCCCGCCGGCCCGGTCCCGGCCGACGCCCCGATGCCGAGGTGCTGGCGGACGCGCTCGTTGATCTCGATGGTGACCTCGGGGTTGTCGGCCAGGAACTGCTTGGCGTTCTCCCGTCCCTGGCCGAGCTGCTCCCCCTCGTAGGTGTACCAGGCCCCCGACTTCTTGATGAAGCCCAGGTCCACGGCCACGTCCAGCAGCGACCCCTCCCGGCTGATGCCCTTGCCGTACATGATGTCGAACTCGCAGGACTTGAATGGCGCGGCGCAATTCCGGACCACAACGTCCTCGGCCACGAACGTATGGTCCTCGTCGGCCTCGATGTCGTACGTCTCTCGCCACTGGGAGGGACGGACAGCGACGATGCGGTCGTACCACACGTCCTCGGCCAGGATGCCCGCGAGGAACTCGTCCTCCAGCTCGTCAGCCAGCCGCTCGACCCGGTCCCGACGCAGCCGGCTCGGCCCCAGCACCTGCTTGAGCCCACCCCTCGGGTCGCCGCTCTCCCCGCCGACCACCAGGGCGGCCAGCTGAGCGGTGACGCCCGTCCTCTCCAGGTGATCGATGACCGGCACCGTGGCCGCGGCCGGCAGGTAGCCTCGCTGCGAGCCCCGGTGCCGGGCCAGCCCTGGGTTGGCCAGCTCGGCCGTGAGACGCTGGCCCTTGGGCCCCCACATGGGTACCGCCCCGACGAAGCGGGTGACGTTGTCCAGGCCGCCGACCCGCACCTCCCAGCATGGGAGCTTGCCCTGTACCCGGCGACCCTTGATGATGCTGGGTCGCTTGGTCCTCGGGTCGTTGACCCGCACCGAGCTGCCGATCCCCCAGCGCAGCAGCAGCCAGTGAAGCTGCTGGGCCAGCTGCTCCGAGGTCGTCTTGAACCCGACCCGGATCCCCCCCGTCTGCTCCTTACTGACCCATCCGTCGGACTCCCAGATGCCGAAGAGGAGGTTGGCAGTCACCTCGGCCGACACCTCCGGGGCGAAGAGGGCCGGCGGGATGAGCTTGTCCGGGGCCCGGTGCCCGTAGATGCCTGCCCACCGAACCAGCTGCAGCAGCCGATTTCCCTCTCCCGACCGATGGGAGAAGTACACCTGGATGCCGTTGGGATGGGCGGCGCACCCCAGGGCAGAGGCGATGGCGGTGGCATCGGCTTGGAGGGGCTCCTCGACGTTGGTGAACGAGACAGGCGTCTTGCCGGTGACGCAGCCGTCCCCTATCAGATAGCCCAGCATGCGGGCCTGGTCGGGCGGGACCGGCTCCTTGTCCCCGAACCCACCCAGCCGGCGGGGCCTGGCCACCCGGTCGCCGGCGCCGAGCTCGCCGGCCTGACACCAGCCCGTGTCGGTGAGAACTGGGTGGTCGGGAGTCAGCCACAGCTCTGTCCCGTCCCGCAGGGCCAGGCCGATGACCTCCTGCTGGCCCTGGTCCACCCGGCCGACGATCGGCCTGGCGTGGAGCTGGCCCAGCTTGTCAGCCGCCACCACCTGCGTCCCCTCGCCCCGCTCGACGACGTCCTCTATCCGGTGCGTGAGGCCGGTGGAGGGGTCGAAGACCCGGGTGCCCTCGGCCACGCACTTGTTCTTCACTACCTTCACCCGGGTCCGGTTGCCGATGACCTCGGCCCCGTCCTTGATCGATTCGATCCGGCGGATGTCGAGGCGGACCGACGAGTAGAACTTGAGCGCCCGCCCCCCTGGGGTGACCTCGGGCGAGCCGTACGTAACACCGATCTTCTCCCGGAGCTGGTTGATGAACACGGCGATGGTGTCGGACCGGCTGAGGGTGGCGGTCAGCTTGCGCAGGGCCTGGGACATGAGGCGGGCCTGGAGACCGACGTGGGTGTCGCCCATCTCCCCCTCGATCTC
>JBOGGR010000295.1:0-4494 GCA_050744025.1 Acidimicrobiales bacterium | reverse complement strand
TCTCTGCCGACACCGACTTCGGCACCCTGCTCGCCCGAACTGGCGCCACCCGACCCTCAGTGATCCTCTTCCGACGCAGCACCGGACGTGACCCCAGCCACCAAGCTGACCTCCTTCTCGACAACTTTGGCCCAGGTCACTGACGCCGTCGACCACGGCGCCGTCATCGTCCTCGAAGAGACCCGCATCCGCATCCGCCGCCTGCCCATCGTCGAGTAGGAAGCGACTGAGCACGACCTATCGCCACTTTCTGGCCAGTTGCGGCCCAGCCTCCCGAGCGCTCGGTCGAGGATCTCGAAGCGGCCCATCGCCTCGAGCCGGTCCGCCCGGCCGAGGCGGCCGGCCGAGATGCCGGTCGGGATGATCGCGAACTCGTTCAACCTCGCCTCGCTCGCCGGCGCCGGCCTGGAGCTCCTGGGCCGAGGCCGGGTGGCCGCCGGGTCCACGTTGCTACCGGCTGCGCGCAGGGGACCTCACCGAGGCCGTCGCCGTCAGGGACCTGCTCCCGGGCTCGGCCGCCCCGGCCGGCTGAGCGGGCCGGGGCTCCTCGGGCCGGCGGCCGGGGAAGCCGGCGGCCGGCGGGAGAGGGCACGGGGGGCGGGCGCGCCGACGGCCATTTCGCCCGAGGAGCCCACACCACCACAGGGGTGGACATCGGCCCGAGGCCATGGTCGTAGCTCCTACGTTTCTTCCTTGGCCGCTACACTAAACCCCCTGATAAGTACGCGATCTGGAGGTATCGGGGTGGTCAGCTCGCTGGTGTTCGCCGGAGAGCGACCGCCGGCGACGATCGCTCGCCTCGTGCGAAGGGGGGAGCTGTGCCGCCTGGCGCCCGGGACGTACACCTCCGATGTGGTCGACGACGAGGGGGCAGTCGCTCGGGAGTGGCGCACCATCGTGGGTCATCTGCTCCCGGGCGGGGTCATCACCGACCGGTCGGCCGCCACCGGCGGACCGGTCGGCGGGATCCTCTACCTGGCCCGACCGAGGAAGGAGCGGGTGGTGCGCCTCCCCGGCCTCATGGTCCTGGCCCGGCGAGGGGCGGGCCCTGTCGCCGGCGACGTGGCGCTCCCGGGCGGCCTGCACCAGGCGTCGCGCTGGCGGGGGCTGGCCGAGAACACCCGAGCCGGGCGGGCCGTGAGGGGTCGGCCGGCGAGGACCCTCACCGACGCCGAGCTGGGCGAGTGGATCGACCGACTCCTTCGAGTCGACGGGGAGGCCCGGCTGGTCGAGTACCGGGAGCGCGCCACCCAGATCGCCGAGGAGGTGGGGGCGCCGGCGGCAGGGATGGCCCGGCTCGGACAGCTGATCGGCGCCGCCGTCGGGACTCGAACCGTGCGTACCGGCTCTCCGGCGCTGGCTGCCCGCCAGGGGGGAGCCCCCTACGACTCGGACCGGTTGGCGAGGTTCGACCGGCTGGTACGGGCGCTGCGCCGAAGCGCTCCACAGGATCGTCCCGCCGAGCCGACCGACCTCCGATGGCGCCACCTGCCGTTCTTCGAGGCCTACTTCTCCAACTACATCGAGGGCACCGAGTTCGCGCTCGACACGGCGGTGGCCGTCGTCTACGAGGGGGCGACGCCCCCGGGCCGGGCGGCGGACAGCCAAGACCTGACCGGCACCTACGAGGTCGTGGCCGACCTCCCTCAACCAGGCCGGCCAGTCGGTCTTCGTCCCGCCCGACCTCGTGGAAGGGACGCTGCGGGCCGGGTTCGACCGGCTTGCAGACCTCGACACCGCCTGGGAGCCTGCCGTCTACACGATGTTCCTCGTCTCCGAGGTCCATCCCCTCGCCGACGGCAACGGCCGGGTGGCCAGGGTGATGATGAACGCCGAGCTGGTCGCCGGCCGCCAAGCCCGCATCATCGTCCCGACCGTGCTCCGGGACGACTACCTCGGGGGCCTGCGCCGTCTCACCCGGGACGACGACCCGAGCATCCTGATCAAGGTGCTGCGCTTCGCCCACGACTACACGGCTCTCGTCGACTTCTCCGATCTCGCCTCGGCCGCGGACCAGATGCGGCGCACCAACGCCTTCGACGACCCCGACAGCCCCAGCCGGCTCCGTCTCCCGCCGGCGGACTAGCTCGGACGTCGGACCGGCCGAGAACCCTCAAAGGAGGCACCCGATGACCGATTCGGTGCGGATCAACGACGAGCAGGTCACGGACCGAGGCACGATCGACCTCGACGAAGAGGATGTCCACCTAGCGGACGGCGCCCGGCTCACCGAGTCCAAGGTGCAGGAACTGGCTGCCGAGGTCCTCGAGCGGGCCGGGCGCGGTCGACCCTCACTGTCGCGCCCCGGCGTTCGCTCTCCTCAGCTCCGCCTCAGCGTGCCCGACGAGCTTCGCTCCCGGTTGCTCCAGCGCGCCGAAGACGAGCAGCGCAGCGTCTCCAATCTGGTTCGAGTCGCCCTGGAGCACTACCTGGCGTCGTAAGCGCCCGGCCTGGCAAGCGACATCGCCGCAGGAGGTTGGGCTAGTGGCACATCCCAGGACCGTGGTTCGGGTCAGTCCGGGAGCGGGCGGGCGCTCTCGGGTCGGTAGGCGTCCAGGGTCAGGTGGAGGTGCCGGCGCCAAGTGTGCGGCGCAGACCTGCCAGTGGCCTGGGTGACATGGCTGAGTGATTGGATGAGCAGGACGAGGTCGTCTTGGGTCACGTCGGGCCGTAGGCAGCCCTGCCGTTGGGCGCGCCGCAGGATCCTGACGCCGAGCCGGTAGATCAGCGCGTTCACGTCGTCGAGGCAACAGGCGACCGGGACCTGGCCGGCGGCCAGGTCGGCGAAGCCGCGGTCACCGGCTTGCAGCTCGCACATCGTCTCCAGGTAGAGCACGAAGCCCGCCCACGCGTCGGGGAGCTTGGTGGCCCGATTCGCCGCTTCCAGCCAGACCCGCAGCTTGGCCTCGAGTAGGGCTTCCACGAGGTCGGCGCGGGTGGGGAAGTGCCGGTACAGGGTGCCGATCGCCAGCCCGGCTCGCCGGGCCACCTGCTCGAGTGGGGCCTGCAGCCCCTCTTCAGCGAAGAGGTTGCCTGCCGCCTGCAAGAGGGCGTCGCGGTTGCGCTGCGCATCCCGTCGTCGTGGGGCCACCACGGGGCGAGCCTACCAACCGGAGGCGTGCCTCATGTTCGAGGTACCATGAGGTATGGCTCGACTTCGCGCGGAGCACCTGTTATGAACCTGACCGTCTACGGCGGCACCGGGCCCGCCGGTGTGCTCCTGATCGAGCAGGCAGTTGCCGCCGGACACGGCGTCACGGCCTACGTCCGCACCCCCTCCAAGCTCCAGGGCGATCCCCGCCTCACGGTGGTCGAGGGCCAACTCGACGACCCCGAGCGGGTGGCCGCGGCGGTCGACGGGGCAGACGCCGTGATCAGCCTGCTCGGACCGACGAAGCCGTACCGCGCCGAGGACGTGCCCGTGCTCACCGAGGCCCTTCGCGTCATCGTGGCGGCCATGCGCGACCACCAAGTTGGGCGGCTGGTCGCGTTGTCCACGCCGAGCGTCCACGACCCGGCCGACCGCCGCGAGTACCTGCTCGACCTGAGCATCAGGATGTCCCGACGGTTCTGGCCGGTCGCCTACGACGCCTTCGTGCAGATGGGCGAAGTCGTCCGCGGCAGCGACCTGGAGTGGACCCTCGTACGGGTGCCGTTGCTGACCAATGGGCCCCGCACGCAGCACGTCGCCGTGCGGATGCTCGGCGGCAAGGGCGGCATGCGGGTGTCGCGTGCCAACGCCGCCGCATTCCTCCTGGAACAAGCCACCGACGCCAGCCACATCGGCGAGGCCCCAATCATCTCCGACCGGTAGGCGCCACCGGCTTGGCCCGACGCTCAGGCGCCGGATGGGGCGCCCACCTTTGCCGTCAGAAGTCGATCGGGACCCTTCGCCGTCCGGGTCGGCCATGGTCAACCGGGGCGGCTCATAAGCCCTTCGGCAGCGGTAGGACGTCCGAGGGTTGGTCCGCGACGCCGGCGATCCTGCGAAGGTCTCCAACGTCCTCGGTGTAGACGACGCTGCCGGGGGAACGCCCGGCCACGGCCACCACGTGGGCGTCCACTACGTCGGTGATCCCCGAGCGCGCTAGCCAAGTACCGATGCGCCGGGCGTCGCGCTCTGCGAAGCCCTCTTCTATCCGGCATCCCGACAGGACCCGGGACAGGCTGGCCTGGGGGCCACCTCGCCACACCTGGGCCAGCACTGTCGCTGGTACCACCGGCCGGAGCCGTCGCTGGAGCATGCGCGTGTGGAGGGCGAGCACGGGCCGCCGGCCGCGTTCGGCGGCGATAAGCGCCCCGGCGTCGTAGACGATCACCGCCCAGATCGGAGGGCCTGGTCGAGGGCCTTGTCGGCGGCGGCCAGCTCCTCCTCCGTGAACGCTCCGTGATCGGCCTGCCACTCCTCCATGGATCGCAAGCCCCGCCGTAAGGCCAGGTGCTCGGAGAGGGCGTCGTTGACCAAGGCCGACAGGCTGGTGCCCACCTCCCGAG
>JBOGGR010000294.1:0-7562 GCA_050744025.1 Acidimicrobiales bacterium | reverse complement strand
CCGCCACCGGGACCAGTCGCCCCGGCCCCCCCGCCGGCCTCGGCACCGGCCCCCTCGCCGGCTACCGGGTCCTCGACCTCGGCGCCATCCTGGCCGGCCCCTACGCCGGCCACCTGCTGGCCGAGCTGGGCTGCGACGTGGTCAAGGTAGAGCCGCCGGCAGGGGACAGCTTCAGGGACTACGGCTTCACGTACAACCGGGGGATGCGGTGCGTGGCCCTGGACCTCCGCGACGAGCGCGGCCGGGAAGCCTTCCACCGCCTCGTGCGGACCGCCGACGTCGTGCTCGACAACTACCGTTCCGGGGTCCTGCACCGCCTCGGCATCGACCACGCTGCCCTCCGCGCCGTCAACCCCGAGCTCGTGACCCTCTCGGTGACCGGCTTCGGGGAGGACGGTCCCACGTCCGGGCGGCCCGGGTTCGACCCCCTGCTCCAGGCCATGAGCGGGATGATGACGGCCCAGGGGGGCGACGGCGAGCCGGTGTTCCTCACCCTCCCGGTCAACGATGTGAGCGCCGCCGCACTCTCGGTGCTGGGCGTCGGCCTGGCGCTGCTCCACCGGGCCCGCACCGGCGCCGGCCAGAGGGCGTGGACGTCGCTGGCCGGCATCGCCGCCTTCATGCAGAGCGGCGAGCTGGTCCGCTACGACGGGCGCCCGCCCGCCCTCCTGGGCGGCCCCGACTTCCGCGGGCCGTCACCGTGGGACGGCTACCACCGCGTCGCCGACGGGTGGGTCCGCATCGCCGGCGCCCCCGCCCGGGAGGCCCTAGAGGCCGCCGGGCTGCTCGCCGGCCACGGGAAGCCGGAGGACCGGCTGGCGGCCGGCCTGGCCGGGCTCACCCGGTCCGAGGCGGTGGCCCGTCTCGCGGCCGCCGGGACGGCCGCCGCCCCTGCCCGGCGGGTGTCGGAGCTCCTACGCGACGAGCAGCTCATGGCGGCCGAGGTGCTGCACGTCCACCGAAGGCCCGACGGCACGGCCTACGCCACCGCCGGGCGGTTCGCCCGCTTCAGCCGCACCCAGCAGGGAGGGGTGTTCACCGCACCAGGCGTAGGCGAGCACAGCCGGGAGGTCCTGCGGGAGGCCGGGCTCGACGAGGCGGCTGTCGACGGCCTCATCGCAGCTGGCGTCGTGGTCGAGGGGGGGCCGATGGTGCCTCGCTTCGCGGTGAGCTACCGCTGAGGCGCCGGGCCGGCCGCAGGCCGGGCCGACGGTAGCCCAGTGAGAGCTTCAGCCAGGCTGGACCGAAGACGATACCGGAGGTGGCAAAGGGCCCTGCGGGCGTCGGGAGGCGGGAGGCGGATGAGCTCCCATGTGGTCGACAGGCTGGCGATAGACGAGGAAGCTCGGGAACGGTCGCTGCGCTACTTGGACTTCCTCGAGGCCTACAATCTGCGCCGCTTCCCGCCCGTGCGCGACATCGGCGACTACAAGGACTTCCAGGTCACCGAGGCCGGCCTGCCGAGGGGGTCGCCCGGTGTGAGCTTCACTCCTGGGGGTCCCTCCTGGTTGGCCGTCGACCTGGTCGACCTGCCGGCGCCACCAGCCCCGCCCGCGGACCTGAAGGGGTGGTTGACAGGGCCGGTGGTGGCGACGGCCGAGCCGACCCTCCGCCACCCCGATCCGGTCGAAGAAGCGCTGATGGCGCTGCTGCGGGAGCCGCCGGATGGTGACCCATACAAGTTGGACCGCCTCGACCGGGCAGCTCTCGAGGCGCGTGGGATCACGAGAGTCGCGCCTGGCGAGGTCCTCGAAGCAGCGCGTGCCGCTCAGGCGGAGCTCGATGCCGCGGCGTCTACCCTCCTCGCCTGGTTGGAGTCCACCTGGCGGCCGTGGGCTGCTCGCTGGCTGAGCATCGAGGCGGGCCGCAGCTTCTACAAGCGGCTGTTCGACCTGCGAGTCCGACTGGATCGTGAGCGGGAGACCTTCGAGCTCGTGTGGGGGTTCGGACGCACCCGGTGGCTCACTCGGGAGGATGGAGCGCCGGTCAGCGTCGACCATCCGATGCTGAGCGTCTCGGCGGAAGTAGAGCTGGAGCGCAGACGCGGCCAGCTGCGGGTCACTCAGGCCAGCCCCTTGGTGGTGGAGGCCAGCTGGACCGTCGGGCTGCCGCTGTCGGACCGACAGGGCTACGTCGACCAGCGGGCAACACCGGAGCAGATGGAGATCGATCCATGGGGGTCCGGCCGCCGCGAGATGGTCCGCTCCCTGCTCCGGTCTCTCGATCAGGACGGAACGCTCCTCGAAGGAGACAGCCGGCCCGGGGCCGGGCCGGAAGCCGTGGCCGACCCGGACGGCTGGATACTCTACGTTCGCCGGCGCCGCCCGAACCTGGAGGGTTTCATCGACGCGCAGCGGAGGCTGTACGCCGACGGGGTGACGCCCCCGGCCCCCTTCGCCGCTCTGGTGGTCGACCGGCCGTCGCTGCTCGATCAAGTCCTGCCCGAGGTCGACTGCACCGGGGATCGACAGAGCGAAGCGGCTCGGCGCAGAGCAGAGACGCCCGAGCGCGATCTGCTGCCGCTGCCGGCCAACGAGGAACAGCTCGAGATCGTCGAGCTGGCCCGCTCACGCGCCGGCGTGACCGCCCAAGGGCCTCCAGGTACCGGGAAGTCGCACACCATCGCCAACCTGGTCTCGCACTACGTGGCCCACGGCAAGCGCGTGCTGGTCACCGCCAAGAAGGAGCAGGCCCTCGAGGTCCTCATCGACAAGGTGCCGGAGGGCATCCGGGACCTGTGCGTGCCCGTGCTCGGCGCCGACGCGGCCGGCCGGGCCCGGCTGCAAAGCACCGTCGCAGAGATCGCCGCCCGCTCGCAGCGCAGGCCGGACCGGGCAGCCATCGCTCGTCTCGAGGCCGAGCTGGAGCGGATCGACTCGCAGTACGCGTTGACCACGAACCTGCTGGGCACCAGGCGTGCCGCGGAGACCCTGCCAGCGCCACACCGTCCGGCGGGGATGCCAGCCAAGGAGTGGACACCCTCCGCGGCCGCCGCTTGGATCGCGGCGCACCAGGCGCTGGCGGGCATCCCCGACAGCATCGACCGCGACAGCGCAGCACCGTTGAGCAGCGCCGAGCTCGTCGAGCTGGACGACCTCTGTGCTCGTGTCGGTGAGCTCGACGCCAGCGCTGCCCTCGCAGCTCTGCCGGGCCCGGCCGTGCTGCCCGCCGCCGGACGGCTGGCCACCATGCGCGCCGAGGCGGGACGGCTCCAGGGCATCCTGGCCGAGGTAGAGGACCTGGTGACGTCATGGGAGGCCGTGGACGAGGCGGGAGTAGACGGCCTCAACTCCTTGGCCGATGAGCTCGACCGGTGGGTGGACTGGCACACCAAGGCGGCCGGAACCTGGGTCGGAGCTGTTCTCGCCGACGCCAAGGACCAGTCCCTCGCTTCCGGATGGCATGAGTTCGCGCAGGCTGCTGCTCGTGAGCGGGACGCCGTTCTGGCCATCAACCGGTCCTTGGCAGCGCACGCCGTCAGTGTCTCCCGGTCGCCCGATATGCCAGTGCCTGAGCTCACCGCTGGGCTCAACGAGGCCCGCGCCCGCTTTGCGGCCGGCAAGTCGGTCGGGGCTCTACAGCGCAACGCCCGGCGGGCCCTGGAGCGCTGTTCGACCAACGGGCATCCGCCGGCCACGGTGGAGGACATCGACCTGGTCATGGCCGGCCTGGCCCGCCGGGAGCAGCGGCAGCGGATGGTCAACCGCTGGAGGAACGTCTCTTCCCGGGTAGGGGCGCCGCCGCTGGCATTGGAGCGACCGGTCGAGGATCTCATCGGTGAGCGGATCGACTCTGTCAACGCCGCACTTCAGTGGTCCCTCTCGAGCTGGCCCGAGCTGGCGCAGCGCCTGGGGGCAGCCGGGCTGCGCGTCCCCGACGACCCCGACTGCGCAGACCTGTCGGACCTGGCCCACACGTGCCGGGTGCTTCGCGAGCGGAGCCGCCTGGTGGAGGTCGGTACCGAGCTCGCCGCCCTCGCCGGCACGCTCCGTGACGGGGCAGCGCGACCCGGGGCATCCCCGCTGTGGGCCCAGCTCCACCGGGCTCTGGTGGATCAGGCGGACACCGCCTGGGACGCGCTGCGCGCCGAGTCGCTGCGTCTGCAGGAGCTCGTGCCGGCTGCCACCCGACGCCGGGCGCTGCACGAACGCCTACAGGCCGCCGCTCCCGTGCTTGCCGGGCTGGTCGAGCGGGGGGAGGAGCCGCTCGAGCCGCAACGCTTCGAGGAGTGCTGGAGGTGGAGGCAGCTCGACCTGTGGCTGGAGGCCCTCGACGAAGGGCCGCAGCCCGCCCAGCTGCAGGCGCGCCTGGAGCAGCTCGCCGTCGACCGGCGCCGAGTCACCACCGACCTGGTTGTCGCCATGGCCTGGGCCAGCCTCTCCGAGAGCATCGACGACCGTCGCCGCACCGCCCTCAACAGGTTCACGAGGGCAAACGCCCGTCTCGGCAAGGGGACCGGCAAGTACGCCCCCACGTGGGCAGCGGAGGCCAGGAAGGGCATGGTCGACGCCCAGGACGCCGTTCCGGTCTGGATCATGCCGCTGCACCGGGCCCTGACGAGCTTCCGGCCCACCGCTCAGCCGCCCTTCGACGTCGTGATCGTCGACGAGGCGAGCCAGGTGGGGCTGCTCGAGAGCCCTGTCCTCGGTCTCGGCCGGCGGGCCATCATCGTCGGTGACGACCAGCAGACCAGCCCCGAGAACGTCGGTCTCGACCGCCAGGGCGTGCTCGACCTCATCGACGACTTCCTCGGAGCCATCAGCGACCGCAGAACTCGCTTCGACCCCGACGCGAGTCTCTACGACCTGGGCCGCCAGCGCTTCCCCCGGGTCGTACGGCTCCGCGAGCACTTCCGCTGCCTGCCACGGATCATCGAGCTCTCGAACCAGCACTGGTACTCCGGCAGCATCATCCCTCTCCGGGACCGGCCGCCCCAGCCGGGCTGGCAGCCCATAGGTACCGTCTTCGTCCCTGCCGGCGTGCGCCGCCACAGCGATGACACCAACGCGGCGGAGGCCCAGGCCGTCGTCGACCTCATCGCCGAGCTGGTTGCGGACCCGGCCTACGACGGGATGACCTTCGGCGTGGTCACCCTCCTCGGCTCCGGCCAGGCGCCGCTCATCAGCGGGATGCTCCTCGACTACCTCGGCCCCCGCCTCATCGAGGAGCGCAACCTGCGCGTCGGGGAGCCCGCCGACTTCCAGGGCGACGAGCGCGACGTCGTCATCCTCAGCACGGTCGTCGCCCACGACCCCGACCGGCGCATCGGCGCCATGACCGGCAGCCCCGCCGCCAGGCGCATCAACGTCGCGGCCTCCCGGGCCGCCAACCAGATGTGGATGGTCCACTCCGTCGGAGTCGACGCGTTCCATCCCGACGATCCCCGCCGTTGGCTGCTCGAGCACTGCTCCACTTCCCTCGACGAGCCTGCTGCCAAGGCCGCGTTCGACAAGACCGAGTCTGGCTTCGAGCGGGACGTCCTCGCCCGCATCCTCGCGGGCGGCTACACACGGGTCCACGCTCAGCACCAGGTCGGCGGCTACCGCATCGACCTCGTCGTCGAGGGACCCGAGAGCAGCCTGGCCGTCGAGTGCGACGGCGACTACTGGCACGGCCCGGAGATGTGGGATCGCGACCGCGCCCGCCAGACCGTCCTGGAACGGGCCGGATGGACCTTCGAGCGCATCCGAGGCTCCTCGTTCTACCGCGACCCCGACGCAGCCCTGGAGCCACTCTGGCGCCGCCTCGCCGAGCTGAAGATCCCGACCGGCGACTGGGCCGGCGACACCCGCCCAACCCCCGCCCATCGCATCTGGCCGGACGACTTTCCCGGCCGACTCGAGGCCTACGCCACCAGCGACACCAACCATGAGCCTGGTGACGACCACGACCGGTCGGACCTCGACGGGTCTGCGCCTTCGGCATGGGTCAGCACGGTTCCGAGCTCACGAGATGCGGTGTACGACACGAGGCTGGCCGGTCCGGTCGGCCCAGTGCCGGCTCGGGTGCGCCCCCGGGGCCTCGACCCATTGGCGCGCGAAGTTCGCCAGTGGGGGCGGGGCGCCGGCTACGACGTCGGGGAGCGGGGCCGCCTTCACCCGAGACTCGTAGCCGCGTGGAACTACGCCTTCCCGGACCGCCCGTACGTCCCATAGCCCGGCCTCCCACGGGGGTGGGCACGGGGCGTGAGGCAGAACGAGCGCCATTTCTCCAGAGCCCTCCGGCAGCAGAGCCGAGAGCCCGGAGCCGGGCCGTCACCCCACACGGTCGAGGGCGCCGGCCAGGTCGGCCAGCAGGTCGTCCGCCGTCTCCAGGCCGACGGACAGGCGCAGGAGGGCGGGGTCGACCGACAGAGGGGTGCCGGCCGTCGAGGCGTGGGTCATGCGGGCCGGGTGCTCCACGAGGGACTCCACCGCGCCGAGGGACTCTGCCAGCGTGAACAGGCGGGTGGCGCCGGCCACCTCCAGGGCCGCCTCCTCCCCGCCCGCCAGCGTGAAGGACACCATCCCCCCGAAACGGCGCATCTGCCGCAGGGCCACCTCGTGGCCGGGATGGTCGGGCCGCCCCGGGTAGTGGACCCTCGCCACCGCCGGGTGGGAGGCCAGCATGGCCGCCACCGCCTCGGCGTTGTCGCAGTGGCGCTCCATGCGCACGGCCAGGCTCTTCGCCCCCCGCAGCGT
Organism: Acidimicrobiales bacterium; assembly: GCA_050744025.1. GTDB lineage: Bacteria > Actinomycetota > Acidimicrobiia > Acidimicrobiales > JAJPHD01 > JBOGGR01. The sequence goes on along the minus strand of JBOGGR010000294.1, from coordinate 882 downwards.
GAGGAAACAGTCGAGGGGACCGGGCACGGCCCCCACCGCGTTCTGGAGGAAGGCCAGGCGCCCGGCCGCCTCGCCGTCGCTCGTCGCGACGAAGCCGCCGAGCACGTCGGAGTGCCCGCCCAGGTACTTGGTGGAGGAGTGGACGACCACGTCGGCGCCGAGGCCGAGGGGCTGCTGGAGGTACGGGGTGGCGAAGGTGTTGTCGACGACGCAACGGGCGCCCCGCTCGGCGGCGAGCGCGGCCACCGCCCCGATGTCGACGACGCGAAGCAGCGGGTTGGAGGGGGTCTCGACCCACACCATGGCAGTTTCGGGGCGCCAGGCGGCTTCGAGGGCCCCTGGGTCGTCCAGCGCGACCGGGGTGAAGGCGAGCCCTGCGCCGGCGTGGACCCGGGCCACGAGGCGGTACGTCCCCCCGTATGCGTCGTCGGGGATGATCACGTGGCGGCCGGGGGAGAGGAGGCGCAGCACGGCGTCCTCGGCGGCCATCCCGCTGGCGAAGGCCAGCCCGTGGGCGGCCCCCTCCAGCGATGCCAGGCATTCCTGGAGGGCCGTACGGGTCGGGTTCCCGGTGCGGCTGTACTCGTAGCCCCGGTGGCGCCCCACCGCCTCCTGGGCGTAGGTGGACGTCTGGTAGATGGGCGTGACGACGGCGCCCGTCACCGGGTCCGGGCCCTGGCCGGCGTGGATCGCCCGCGTCTCGAAGCCGTATGAGGATGAATGGCCTTCGGTGCTCATCGGCTCCTGTGCCCGCTCCCGCGGGTGCTCCGGCGCCGGGCCGCCCCCGCCACTCACGCCGGGCCCTCCCGGGGGCCGGGGCGGCCCTCGGGGTCCGGACCGCCGTCGCGGGAAGCCGGGCCGCCGTCGGCCGACCGGCTGTCC
>JBOGGR010000293.1:0-3508 GCA_050744025.1 Acidimicrobiales bacterium | reverse complement strand
AGGCGGTAGCGCTGGATCTTGCCCGTCGCCGTCTTGGGCAGCTCGGCCAGGACCGCGAAGCGGCGCGGCCGCTTGAACGATGCCAGGCGCTCCCGGCAGTGCCGCTCCAGGTCGCCGGCGTCCAGCTCTGCCCCGGGGACCGCGACGCAGAAGGCGACGGGCTTGTCGATGCCGTGCTCGTCGGGCAGGCCGACCACGGCCGCCTCCAGGACCCCGGGGTGCTCCACCAGCACGGCCTCCACCTCGGCGGGCGACACCCAGATGCCGCCCGCCTTCATCATGTCGTCGTCGCGCCCCAGGTAGGCGTAGGTCCCGTCGGCCGAGCGGGCGTACACGTCGCCGGTCCTCGCCCACTCGCCCTGGAACGTCCGCCGGCTCACCTCAGCCCGGCACCAGTACCCGAGGGCGGCCGAGTCGCCCCGGACCAGGAGGTGCCCGGGCGTGCCCGGCCCGGCGACCGGGGCCCCATCGTCGTCGACGAGGCGCACCTCGTAGCCCGGCACCGGGGTGCCGCTCGTGCCGGGCACGACGGCGCCGGGGCGGTTGGAGACGAAGATGTGGAGGAGCTCGGTCGAGCCGAGCCCGTCCAGGATCTCGACGCCGAAGCGCTCCTTGAAGCGGTGGAACAGCTCGGCTGGCAGCGGCTCCCCGGCCGACACCCCGTGGCGGACCGACGAGAACGTGTCGTCGGGGATGCCCGAGGACAGCAGGGCGGCGTAGAACGTGGGCACGGCGAAGAACAGCGTCGGCCGCTCCGCCGCCGCCACCGCGGCAACCCCCTCCGGCGTGGGCTTGGCCGGGTCCAGGACCGAGGTGGCGCCGGCCGCCAGGGGGAAGGTCAGGCTGTTGCCGAGCCCGTAGGCGAAGAACAGCTTGGCCACCGAGTAGCACACGTCGTCCCGCCCCACCCCGAGCACCTGGTCGGCGTAGGTCCGGACCGTCGTGCGCAGGTCGGCGTGGCGGTGCATCGCCGCCTTCGGGGACCCGGTCGTGCCGGAGGTGTACAGCCAGAATGCTGGCGAGTCCGCCCACGTCGCGTACGCCTTCCGGGCCTTGCGGGCGGCGCCGGCCCCCTCGCCCTGGCGGGCCGGGTCTTCCACCGCCGCCTGCCAGGGCGGGGCTGCCCCAGGCGCTCCCACCACCACCAGGTGGGCCACCTCCGGCGCGCGGGCCGCGATCGCCCCCGCCCGGTCCTCCAGCTCCGCGGACAGCAGGACGACGCGCGCCCGGCAGTCGGCGGCGAGGCGCCCGAGGTCCTCCCCTGTGAGCATGGTGGACACAGGGACGGGGACGGCGCCTACCCGGAGGCCCCCGAGGAAGGCCGCCACCCACTCCGCGCCGTCCATCATGGCTATGAGGAAGCGCTCCTCGGGGCGGACCTCCGACGAGACCAGCCACTCCCCGGCGGCCTCCACCTGCTCCAGCAGCTCGGCGTAGGTCACCGACCGCCCGCCGCAGCGCAGCGCGACGCGGGCGCCCTCACCCGCCTCCACCCGGCGGTCGAGCAGCCAGGTGCTGGCGTTGAAGGCCTCCGGGCCCCCCGTCTCCATGACCACAGTGTACGATTCGCTGGTGGAACGTCAAGTGCTTGTAGACCCGAGGCCGGCCGGCGGCACCAGGGGCCAGCTCGTGACCGTGCTCGGGGAGATGGTCCTGCCGGGCGGCGGGGCGGCGCAGTCTTCTGCGCTCGTCAGCGCCCTGGGGGCGCTCGGCGTCGAGCCCGGCACGGCGAGGCAGGTCCTCGCCAGGTCGGCGACGAGGGGCTGGCTCTCGCGCGAGAAGGTCGGGCCCCGTACTCGCTGGCGGCTCACCGGGCACGCCCACGCAGTGCTCTCGGAGGGGGCGGAGCGGATATACGCCTTCGGCCGTGCCCGCCCGGGCTGGGACGGCCGCTGGCTCCTCCTCCTCGTGAGCGTCCCGGAGAGCCAGCGGGCCCTGCGCTACCAGCTGCGGACACGGCTCACCTGGGCCGGCTTCGGCCAGCTGCGCCAGGGGATGTGGATCAGCCCCTACGTCGGGCGCGAGGAGCTGGCCGTCGAGGTGGTGAAGTCCCTCGGGCTCGAGGGGGCGACATCGTTCCTCGGGTCCTTCGGCAGGCTCGGGGCCGTGGCCGAGATCGTCGCCGAGGCGTGGAACCTGGCGGGGCTCGGCTCGCGCTACGCAGCCTTCGTCGGGTGGGCGGAGGCGCTCTCGCCCTCGACGGATGCCGAGAGGTTCGTGGCGCTCGCCCGCCTCGTCCACGAGTGGCGCCAGTTCCCCCTGCTCGACCCCGAGCTGCCCCGCACGCTGCTGCCCGACGGCTGGGAGGGGGACGGGGCGGCGGAGGCGTTCCACCGCCTGCGGGACCGGTGGCGCCCCGGTGCCTGGCGATGGTGGGAAGGGCTTCCTTGATCCTTCCGGTCGGCGGGCACCGCCTGGAGGTGGAGGAGTGGCCTGCCAGCGCGCCGGGGAGGCCGCCGATCGTGCTCCTCCACGAAGGCCTGGGTTGCGCGGCCCGGTGGCGGGACCTGCCGGCCCGCCTGGGCGAGGCCACCGGGGCGAGGGTCGTGGCCTACTCCCGCTACGGCTACGGCGCCTCCGAGGTAAAAGAGGACCGGCGGGCCCCGTCCTACATGCACGACGAGGCCATGGTGGCGCTGCCGGCCCTTCGCAACGAGCTCGGCCTCGACCGGCCCGTCCTGGTCGGCCACAGCGACGGTGCGTCCATCGCCGTCGTCCATGCCGGGTCAGGGCTCTGGCCGGTGGCCGGCCTCTGCCTGCTCGCCCCCCACGTCTTCGTCGAGGACGCCTCCCTGGCGGGCATAGCGGCCGCCCGCACGGCCTACCTGGAGACCGACCTGCCGGCCCGCCTGGGCCGCTGGCACCGCGACGCCGACGCCACGTTCTGGGGCTGGAACGACGTGTGGCTCTCGCCGGAGTTCCGCGCCTGGGACATCCGCGGCTCCCTGGCGGGGATCACCTGCCCGGTCCTGGTGGTGCAGGGCACGGCCGACCCCTACGGGACGGTGGCCCAGGTCGAGGCCGTCGAGCGGGGGACGCCGGCTCCGGTCGAGCGCCTGGTGCTCCCAGGCGCCGGCCACGCGCCCCACGAGGAGCGCCCCGAGGCCACCGTCCCGGCCATCGTCGAGTTCTACAGACACTTGACGGCCCGCCATGCAGACGTAGAATAGGAATATGGGCGTGACCACTCCGGCCGAGACGGCCACTCCCGTCTCCTTCGCCACCTGCCCGGGCGCCTACAGGCACTGGAGGCTGTCGTTCGACGGGCCGCTCGCGTTCCTGCGCCTCGGCGTGGACGAGGACGCCGGCCTGCGCCCCGGCTACACGCTCAAGCTCAACTCGTACGACCTCGGGGTGGACATCGAGCTGGCGGACGCCGTGCAGCGCCTGCGCTTCGAGCACCCGGAGGTGCGGGCCGTCGTCGTGACCGGGACGGGGGACAAGGTGTTCTGCGCCGGGGCCAACATCGGCATGCTGGCCCAGGCGGCCCACGCCGACAAGGTGAACT
>JBOGGR010000292.1:0-4610 GCA_050744025.1 Acidimicrobiales bacterium | reverse complement strand
CACCCCGCCCGCCGCCGGCACCCCGCTCGCCGCCGGCACCCCGCCGGTCGCCGGCACCCCGCCGGTCTCCACCACGGTCAGGCAGCACCCGTTCACGGCCACAGAGTCGCCGGCGGCGAGCTCGCCGGCCATCGCGGCCTCGACCACCAGCCGCCCGCCGTCTCGGCTGCGCACCCGCCCCAGCTCCTCGACGATGCCGGTGAACATCAGGCTCCCGTCCTCTCTCGCCCGACGACGCTACCGGCCTCACCGGGCAAGGCCGCCCCCCCGGGCAAGGCCGCCCTCCCGGCCGGCGCCGAGGCCGGGGCCACCTCCACCCGCAGGTCCTCCCCGAGGCGTTCCACCGACACGAGCCTGCCCCGCCACAGGTCGGCCATGGTCGGCGCCCCCGGCCCTGCGAACAAGGGCCGCCCGTCCGATCCGCCCATGATGGCGGGCGCCAGGTACAGGACGTAGCGGTCGACGAGGCCGGCAGCATGGAAGGCGTGGGCCACGCCGGCCCCCCCCTCTACCAGCACCTGGAGCACGTCCCGCCGCCCCAGCTCGTCCAGCACATGGCCCAGGTCTCCGCCGAGCTCCAGGGCCGGCTGGACCCGTGCCCCCGCGGGGGCGCGCCCGAGCACCACCCGGAGGGGCTGGCGGGCCGGCGGGCTGCCGGCCGGCACGGGCTCCCCCGCGAGGCGCACGGTGAGGGCTGGGTCGTCCGCCCGCACCGTGCCGGCCCCGACGAGGACGGCGTCGCTCCCGGCCCGCAGCCGGTGGGCGTCCTCCCTGGCCGCTCCGCCTGTGATCCAGCGGCTGGTGCCGTCCGGGGCGGCGATCCGCCCGTCCAGGGTGGCCGCCAGCTTGAGCACGACCCAGGGGCGGCCGGTCCGGCGGTGCTTCAGGTAGGGGGCGAGCTGCTCGGCCGCCTCGGCGCCGCCGACGCCGACCGTCACACCAACGCCGGCATCACGTAGCCGGGCGAGCCCCCGCCCGGCGACCCGGGAATCGGGATCCTCGATGGCGACCACCGCCCGGGCGACGCCCGCAGCCACGATCGCGTCGGCGCACGGCCCCGTCCTCCCAGTATGGGCGCACGGCTCCAAGGTGACGTAGAGCGTCGCGCCCCTGGCCCGGGCCCCGGCCGCGGCCAGGGCCGACGCCTCGGCGTGGGGCCCTCCCGGCGCGCTCGTGACCCCCTCGAACCAGCCATCTCCGGCCACCACCACGCAGCCCACCCAGGGGTTGGGCGACGTCGCGCCCCGCACCGACTCCCCCAGCGCGAGCGCCCTCGCCATCACCCTCGAGTCGTCCATGCGCTGCCGACACTATTTGCCACTCTCGCCGGTCAGCCGGCGACGACCACGCGCACCCCGACCTTCTCGTAGGTGGCCCTGGCTCGCAGGTCGCGAGTGGCCAGCTCGGCACCGTTGTCGAGAGCGGCGAGGGCCACGAGGGCGTCGTAGGCAGCCCCGCCGGCGACTCCGAGCTCGCCGAGAACATCTGGGACGCGGGCCGACAGCTCCGCGCCGAGCAGCATCGGTTGGACGAAACGCTCACTCAGCAGGCGGGCGGCATCGGCCGGTGCGACACGCAGGTCCCCCGGAAGCCGGGTGAGCACCGAATACGTCTCGACCAGGGCATGACCGCTCAGTGCGACCGGCCGGCCACCCCACCAGCGCACCACGTCTGCGTGCGCCCGGTGGGTCCGCACGAGCAACGGGACGACGACGCTCGTGTCCAGCGCCAGCGGGATCAACGCCGATCAGCGCCGCCCTGCTTCGAGGAGCCCGAAGACCACGTCGTCGTCGATCGTGGTGTCCCCGGTGGCGACGAGCACGCCGGACTCCTCGACCAGCCGAGCCGTGCGCCCGGCGGGGACGAGCTGGAGGCCCGATCCGTAGCGCGAGATGTCCACCTTCGATCCGGCAGCGAGGCCGAGCGCGTCCCTGAGGGGCTTGGGTACGACGATGCGCCCGACCGAATCGAAGATTTCCTCCATTTTGGGAATACCATACCGCCCACTTCCCAGCGGAGGAGGGGAGGCCCTGGCCGACCGGGACTGAACCGTGCCTCGGTCCCGACCGCTGCAGTGGCGGGCCTGGCCCGCCGGCCCCTCCCCGCCCCCCCGGCGCCCGGGCCCCCACTGGGCTGGTGCATCAGCGTCGGGGTCCCAGCGCCGCCCCATCCCGGTAGCATGCGGGATGTGCCGGCGACGACGCCTCGTGTTGCCCAACGGCGATTGACAGCGGCCGACGTGAGAGCGGAGCTGGACGCCTGGGAGGCCCTCTACGGGGTCGGCTCGGACTGCTTGGAGGATGCCTTCCGGGACGCAGTCACCGGGGAACTGGTCGAGACTGACGACTTCCACACGTGGAGCCAGACGTACGACACCTGGCCTCACCTCGGCGCTCGCTGAGGTTTGTTCCCCCCGCACGTCCGCAGCGCCGACGCAGCACTGGGCTACCTCTCGACGTGGTGCGACATCATCGGCAGCGAGCTGCTCGACGGGATCAGTTGGGACGAGATCGACGACACCAGGGGCCGCCTGACAGTGGTGCGGGTCCTTCCGTTCCGCATCGGCTTCGCGGTCGGCACCGTGCTCACCGGAATGGGGTGTGGGGCGGAAGCCCACGGCTTTGGCCGTGGGAGGCAGAGCCCCGCTCGGGCCGTAGGCCCGACCCTGGGTGCCTGAGCTGGACGGGCCCGAGCAGTGATACACCCTCATGCGACAATGGGTGCCGTGGGTTACCGCTCGACCAACAAGGCCGTGTACTCGGCCAAGTGCCACCTGATCTCCTGATCTGGTGCCCCAAGCACCGCCGCCGGGTGCTGGTGGGGCGAGTCGAGGCCCGGCTCGAGGAGGTCATCGCCGAGGTGGTGGCGCAGGTCGGAGGCCAGGTGATCGAGGTCGAGGTGATGCCCGACCACGTGCACCTGCTGGTGGAGGTTCCCCCGACAATGGCGCTGCCTCGCTTGGTCGGGCTCCTCGAGGGCCGCTCGTCTCGGCAGTCGCGCGCCGAGCAGTCCACCTGGGCCGGGTGCCGGCGCTGTGGAGTCCCTCGTGGTTCGTCTCCACGGTGGGTGGGGCCCCGGCGGAGGTCGTCCGGCGCTACGCCCCGAACCAGAAGGCGGCCGCGTAGATGGCCATCGTCGAGGCCCGCTACCGCTACCAGCTGAGGGTGAGCCCCACCCAGGCGACAGCCCTGCAAGGGGTGTTTGGACCGCCCTGGAATCGCTGGAGACTGCCGCGCTTGGGGGTAACTCTCCTGCCGCTTCAGTTGTACCACGGGTGAGTTGTCCTCCGATAGGTTCTCCTCTCTCATGTCGAACACCCGTTCCCCCGCGGGGGCCGCCCGACTTTCGAGACGAGCACCCGGCGACCTCCGGCGCCTCAGGGGGGCAAGAAGCTCCTCTACGGTGATGGGCTCCGAGCACGATGGACACTCCCCGGCTGGGCAGGCGGCGCATGAAGCTGCCGCACTCGCACCTCTGCTCGCCGAGCAGCCGAGTCTCGCAGGCCGGGCACTCGTAAACCGTGCCGGCCTTGGGGGGGCGAGCGGCGGGCAGGGGCTGAGGGCACCGCGTGTCGCTTGCCAGGTGACGACGGCGCCAGGCGGCCTGGCGGCAGGCGTCGCTGCAGGTCGTGCGGGGCCGACCGGCGGGGAGGGGGCCGCCGCACACCGTGCAGCTATCCGTTACGTATCCGTTACGCGACGGGCTTGTCACGCCGCCGCCTCCCTCGCGTACCAGACGGCCTCGTACTCGGCCGGCGGCACGTGGCCACACCAGCTGTGGAGACGCCTCTGGTTCCACCACTCGACCCAGGCGGCCGTCGCCAGCTCGAGAGCGCTGACCGTGCGCCACGGCCCCCTCGGACCCACCAGCTCGGTCTTGTAGAGCCCGTTCACGGTCTCTGCCAGGGCATTGTCATAGGAATCGCCCTTGGAGCCGACCGAGGTCAGCGCCTCCTCGGCCTCCAGGCGCTCGGTGTAGCGGATGGCCAGGTACTGCACGCCACGGTCGGAGTGGTGCACCAGCTCGGACAGATCCTGGCCCCGCCGGGAGAAGATCGCCATCTCCAGGGCGTCCAGAGCCAGCTCGGCCCGAAGCGAGGTCGACACCCGCCAGCCGACGATCATCCGGGCGAACACGTCGATGACGAAGGCCACGTAGGCGAAGCCCGACCACGTCGACACGTAGGTGAGGTCGGCCACCCACAGGCGGTTCGGCGCGGGGGCGGTGAAGTCCCGCTTCACCAGGTCCGCCGGCCGCTCGGACTGCTCGACGGGGACCGTGGTGCGCTTCTTCTTGCCTCGCACCACCCCCGCGATGCCGAGCTCGCCCATGAGGCGGGCCACCCGGTCCCGGCCACAGGAGATCCCCTGCCGGTGGCACTGACGCCAGAGCTTCTCGGCCCCGTAGCAGGAGAAGTTGGCCTGGTAGATCTTGAGGATGTCCTCCTTGAGCTCGGCATCGGTAACCGAGCGGCGAGACGGCGGGCGGCTCTTGGCGTCGTAGTATACCGAGGGGGCGAACTGCAGGACCCTACAGATCGGCTCGACCCCCCACCGCAGACCGTCGGTGCGACGGTCCTTGTGGCCATCGATGAAGGTCACTACTTCTTC
>JBOGGR010000291.1:0-4540 GCA_050744025.1 Acidimicrobiales bacterium | reverse complement strand
GTCCCCGTACCGGCACTGCCCCGTGCTGAACGGCGGGTAGCACGAGAAGTCGTCCAGGGGGTTGGCCCCGTAGGAGGCGACGTGGATGGTACCGGTGGGGCCGGCCGTGCCGTCGAAGGTCATGTAGCCGGCGGTCGGGTAGGTGGACGGACCCGACACGGCGAAGGCCATGTAGCCGTGGCCGGCCGCGTCGAGGGCGATGACCGGGTACAGCAGGTTCTGCGTGCTCTCCACGTAGCCCTGGTTGGTCATGCTCACCTGTATCTGGCCCTTGACGATCCGAGGCCTCAGGACGAACCAGGCCAGTTCCGCGTACTGGGTCGTGCCGTGGGGCCTGGCCGTGTCCATCTCGGCGTAGAGGTAGCCCCCGACGTCGGTCACCTGCTGGATGGCGTCGAAGTCGGTCTGCACGAGCGGCTCCGGGTAGCCCTGGGACTGGCCGAGCGGGTACGGCCCGAGCTTCTGGTTGGCGTTGGGCGGCGACGTGTAGCGCTCGCTGCTCAGCCTGGCCCGGTGCAGGGTCGGGATCCCGCCGGAGTTCAGCCGGTACGTCTGGGTGAGGGCGTACACCTCGAGGGCCAGGCCGTTCAGGTAGTTGGCCTGGGACTCGACGAAGTACTCGGTGTTGATCCGGAACGGGGCCCCCTGGGGGGTCTTGGCCGGGGAGATGTGGTACGTCTGGCCGAACGGGTCGGTCGGCACCCGGTAGAGGACGAGCTCGGGAGCGGTGGACCCTGGCCGGGCCGCCGCCGCCTCGATCTCGCTCTTCGACACCGCGTAGATGTGGGCGCCGTTGTACGCCGTCCCCGAGATCGAGAACTCGTTGGTCGTGATGTAGAAGCCGTTCGAGTCGGCCCCGATCATGTCGAAGTCACCGAAGCACGGGCAGCCGGCCTGGCCCTGGTCGGTCGTGTCGAAGGAGAAGACCGCGTAGCTCCCGAACACGTCCGAGGTCTGGCTGACGGCGATGTACTGGGTGCTCGGGCTGGTCACCGTGCCCGAGGGGCTCACCGTCCCCACCGTGAACATGGTGAAGAACCACCGGTGCGTGGGGGCGTCGTAGTAGGCTCTGGGGTCGGACAGGAACGCCGACGACGGCAGGTTGAACAGCGAGTAGGCGGGGACGGCCCCGAGCAGGGCCTTGCCCGAGGGCGAGTAGACGGCCAGGACGTCGTTGAGGATCTCGGCCACGGCGGTCCCGGCCGGGCTCGGGCCGACGGCCAGGCCCTGGTCGGGCGGGGTCACGTCGAGCCCGCCGTTGACGGCTGCGTTGTCGGGGGCCGTAAGGCCCGTGAAGCCGTGCTCGCCCGCGACGTTGCCCGAGAGGGCGGTGGCCGCCGATGCCTGCTGGGCGGTGGCCCTGGGCTCGTTGGCCGTGGCGTGGGGGTTCCGCCGGGCGTACGGCGACGGGCCGAGCGGCACCTCGTGCGTCCTGTGGGGACCCTCGGCGTTCGGCTGGTTCGACGCCTGCTGGGCCAGGTTCGTCAGGTTGACGGTGCCGTCCCTGGTGAGGGCCTGCCTCTGGGCGGTCGTGGCGACGGTGGTGCCTGGCTGTGATCTCGACGTGCTGGTGCTGGCCGACGCCGCCTGGGCCGGGACCGCCATGAGGGCGGTCATCCCGACCACGCCGATGCCGGTGGCGAGGGCCGGGAGGCCGAAGAGCCTTCTGTGCTTCCTTCGATGCCTGAGCATTGATCCCCCTTCTGGGCTCGATACCTCGTTGTACGCTGCACCCACCCCGTCGGGGCTGACGAGCGGCTTGCCCGCCCGAGCCGTCCTCGGCAGCCCGGAGCCTGTCTTAGTCCGCCCCCGCCTCGCCGTCAACCGCCAGTCACTGCCCGTCGCCTACTGCGGGGTGAAGCTGGTCTGGCAGGCCTCCACGACCCGCCCGGCATTGCTGATCGAGACGTCGACCACCACCTGATGGCCGGCGGCGGCGCTGCCGATAGCGAAGGGGATGTCGGCGTGCCCGCCGGAGTCGGCGGTGGCGGTGTGGCTGGTGGCTCCGGTCTGGAAGTGGGCGACCGCGGTCACCGGCGCCCCCGGCGCCCTCGAGGTGACGAGCACGTCGTCGGTCGAGCCCTGCGGCGGCGTCGGGTTCGACATGCTGGCCGAGCACGTGGACTCGGCCGGCGGGATGAAGGGCGGCCCGCCCGCCGCGACCTGCACGGCCGAGGCTACGCCGGCGCTGACCGCGGTCGTGCCCCCGTAGACGGTGGCGGCGCTGACCGTCGACTGGTGGGCGGAGAGGTAGGACGAGACGGTGCTCGGAAGGGGCGTCGACGGGCTCACGAGGAGGAGCGGCGCCTTCCTCGCGGCCAGCGCCGGGCCGGCGGCCAGGGCGTCGGGGTACGCGAGGCCACTGGCGACCCCGACGCTGCTGGGGGAGGAGAAGAAGCGGCCGGCCACGTCGACGGCGGTGGCGAAGCGGTCCTGGCCCACCACGGCCGTGGCGCCAGGGTCGGCATGGGCCGCCGGGCCCCCGATCGCGTATCGCGTGTCGGAGGGATGGGCGGCCAGGTAGGCGGCCGTCTCGGGGGCCTGGGAGGAGCCGTCGGTGAGCAGGACGGCCCCGCCGCCGGCTCCCGCTGCCGCCCCGGCCCCCAGCGCGTCGGCGAAGTCGAGGCCGGTGGCCTCGAACACGATCGCAGGGTTGCCGATGGCCCCGGCGATGGCTACGGCCGTGGCGAACCGCGTGGTGCCGGCGAGGCGCCTGGTCGTGTAGCCGAGGGCCTGGAGTGCCGACGCCGTGCCCGGGCTGATGGCCGACGAGCCGCCCAGGAGGTACACCACCGCGCCCCTGGGCAGCACCCGCTCGATCTCCGCCTGGGTCGCCGGGTCGAGCCCCGACGGCTCGGTGAGCAGGAGCGGGCCGTCGACGTGGGCGGCCAGCGGGGCGCCGGCCAGGGCGTCGGGGAAGGCGTCGTCCCTGGCCAGGACCACGGCCTTGGCCGAGCCGCTGGCCGGGAAGCGCGCCTTGGACACCGCGACGGCCGTCCCGATCCGGGTGGTCCCGGCCACGCGGCTCACCGACGCGTTGCTCGTCGCTCCGGCCGGGGCGCTCGTGAGCAGGAGGCCCCCGGCTCCGGCCGCGGCGCCCGTCGCCAGGGTGGTCCCGGCGATCAGGGCCTTGAGAGTAAGCGTGACCATGTCCGCCCCCTTCGTCGCTCGCACCGGACATGCTAGCCCTGCCGTCGACGGCCGTCGACGGCCGGCGGCGGTCCGCGGCCGCCCGGGTCAGCGCGGCGCCGGCGGCATCGCTGTCGCCGCGGGGTCCGAGGGTCGGGACAGGGGCGGGAGGGCGAGGTCTCCGTCCGCGGCGCCCCAGATCCGGCGCAACTTCCCCGCAGCCCTGCAGGCCCGCAGGATGCCGTAGAAGCAGCCGAAGCAGGCGGCGTGGCCCAGGCCCCGCCCGATCGTCACCAGCTCCCCCAGGGGAGTGGGCCTCATCCCGACCGATGCCAGGTAGGGGACGTGGGACCACCCGTGGCGGTACGAGCGGCGCATCAGGTAGAGGAGCCCCAGCTCGTCCTTCGTCCTGCGGTGCCACAGCCAGGCGTCGGGGAGGTAGAGGCTGTGGCCGCCGGCGGAGAGGAGGCGGCGCAGCCACTCCCCCTCGTCGCCGTGGCCGCTCATCCGCTCCCGGAAGGGGCCGGCCCTCTCCAGGGCGGACGGCCGGAACGCCAGGTTGGCCCCGTACAGCTTCTGGTCCCAGACCAGGTCGGGCCCCCGGTCGAGGTGGGTCTCGGGCAGGCGGTCCTGGCGGCAGTGCCGCGGCTCCCTGCCCTCGATGCGCAGCCGGATCGGGCCACCGAGGACCAGGGCGTCGGGATGGCGGCGGGCCCCCTCCAGGAGAGCTGGGAGCCAGGTTGGCGGGGCCTCGACGTCGTCGTCCACCAGGCAGACCAGGGCGCCCCGGGCCAGCGCAGCCCCCCGGTTGCGGCCGGCGTTGAGCCCGAGGTGGGCCTGCCACTCGTAGCGCACGGCGACCCTGCGCGCTGCGGCGGCGCGCACCTGCTCCACCACCGACCGGGTGTCGTCGGTGGACCCGTCGTCCACCACCACCACCTCGTACGGGTCGGGCAGGTCCTGGGACACCACGCTGCGCAGGCAGGTGCCGAGCACGGCCGCCCCGTTGTGAGTGGGAACGACCACCGTCGCCACGGGTCCCCCGGGCCCCCCCGGCGTGACGGGTCCCCCTGGCCCCCGCGGCGTCACGGGTCCCGCGTTCCCCGCGGCGGGCCAGGCGCCGCCGGCCTCGTCGCTACCCGGCACCCGGTCCTCCCCGCAGCACCCGGAGCGCCCAGGCCACCTCCCGGACCGCCGGCGGCGCGGTGAGCCGGAGAGCGAGAGGGTACACGACGATGCCGGTGAGCACCTCGGCTCCCAGGGTCGCCAGGTCGCCGTGGCCGCGCACCGCCCAGCCGGCGGCGAGGACGGCAGCCGCCATGGCCGCGGTGGCGGGCACTGGGGCCAGGTACCGCCCGACGTACCTCCTGACGGCGATCCCCGTCAGGTAGTGGAGGCGCAGCACCCTCAC
>JBOGGR010000290.1:0-8242 GCA_050744025.1 Acidimicrobiales bacterium | reverse complement strand
GACCTCGACAACGGCGGCGGCCGCTCCCCACCTGCCGCCGCCGGCGCCCGTCCCACCGTTCGCGAGCCCCCCCCTCCCGGGTGAGGGCACCTGGCATCCCATCGGGCGCAAGGTGGCCGGGCTCACGGCCGTCTACGCCGCCTTCCTCCGCCCCGACCCGGTGCACACCAGCCTGGTGACCGGCGTGGCCTGGATGGACACCAAGCTCCTGTCGGCCAAGCTCTTCGCCGGCAACCAGGAGCCGGGCGGCAGCCCCTGGCCGTACATGGCGCCCATCGCCCCGTCACTGCAGCCCACGCTGGTGGCGGCCTTCAACTCGGGCTTCAAGCTCCAGGACTCCCACGGCGGCTACTACGCCTACGGGCGCACGGCTCGGGCCCTGTCGACCGGGACGGCGTCCTTCGTGATCAAGAAGGACGGCTCGGTCGACGTCGGGACGTGGGGCACGCCCGGCTTCACGATGGGCCCGAGCATCGCCGCCGTCCGCCAGAACCTGTCCCTCATCGTCGACCACGGCAAGCCCGTGCCGGGCGTGGGGTCGGGGTCCTTCCTCCAGTGGGGGGCGACGGTCGGCAACAAGATCCTGGTGTGGCGGTCGGGCGTGGGGGTCACTGCCGACGGCGCGCTCCTGTACGCGGCCGGCAACGGCCTGTCGGTCGAGTCGCTGGCGAGCATCCTGGCCCGGGCCGGGGCGGTGCGGGCCATGGAGATGGACATCAACTCCGACTGGACCAGCTTCTACAGCTTCGACCCCGCTCCCGGCCAGCCCGCCCTGCCGGCCAACGGGACGAAGCTCCTGCCCGACATGGTGAGGCCGCCCGCCCGCTACTTCGAGGGGTCCGCCCGGGACTTCATCGCCATGTTCGCCCGCTGACCGGTGCCGCTCGGTCCGCCCGGGGGCCACGTGAGCCCGACGTGTGAGGCCCGACACCGGGCGCTCACGACGATCTCACGCTCCGAGGCGCACGCTCTCCCCATCACATCCACCAACCAAGGAGGAATGCAGATGGACATCAGGAGAAAGCTCGCCATCGGGAGCCTGGCCGCCATGCCGGTCCTCGGCCTGGGCGGCATCGCCTGGGCGAGCACGAGCACGTCGACGCCGCCGGCGCCGGCGACCAGCCAGGCCGCTTCAGGCGCCAACGTGCAGTCGGGCGCCAACGTGCAGTCCGGTCCGGCCACCGGGCCCGACGCCCCGGCCGAGGCAGCCGGCACGCACGCCGTCGAGGCAGGCGGCGAGCACGCCACCGAGGCCGCTCACGCCGAGGCAGATGCCCCCGGTGGCGCCAACGTGCAATCGGGCGCCAACGTGCAGTCGGGCGCCAACGTCCAGTCAGGGGCCAACGTCCAGCAGTAGCCGGCGCTCCCCTGCCGCGACCCGCCCGACGCGGCCGGAGCCGGGCCGAGCCCGGCTCCGGCCGCGTACGCTCGCCCCCGTGGACCTGACCTATCCCCCGGAGGCCGAGACGTTCCGCCAGGAGGTGAGGGGCTTCCTGGAGGCCAACCTCCCCGACAGCTGGGGGACGCCCGGCTTCGCCATGACGACCGCGGAGCGGGACGCCTTCGAGCAGGAGTGGATGGCAGCCCTGCGCCAGGGCCGCTGGGTGTGCGCCTCGTGGCCGGAGGAGTACGGCGGGAGGGGCCTCTCCACCATGCTGCAGGTGGTGCTGGCCGAGGAGTTCGGGAGGCTGGGCGCACCCATGCGGGCCGACTTCTTCGGCGACACCCTGGTCGGGCCCACGATCCTGCGCTGGGGGACCGAGGACCAGCGCCGGCGGTTCCTGCCCCGGATACTCTCCGGCGAGATCACCTGGTGCCAGGGCTTCTCCGAGCCCGGGGCAGGCTCCGACCTGGCCTCGCTCACGACCAGGGCAGAGCTGGACGGGGACGAGTGGGTGGTGAACGGCCAGAAGGTCTGGACGACCCAGGCCCAGCACGCGGACTACATGTTCCTCCTGGCCCGGACCGATCCCGGGGCCGAGAGGCACGCCGGGATCTCCTACCTGCTCGTCCCCATGCACCAGGACGGCATCGAGGTCCGCCCCATCCGCCAGGTCGACGGCTCGGCGGAGTTCAACGAGGTCTTCTTCACCGACGCCCACTGCCCCGCCGACAACGTCGTGGGTGGGGTCGACAACGGGTGGAAGGTGGCCATGACCACCCTCGGCCTGGAGCGGGGGGCGTCGGCCACCACCGGCCACCGCCGGTTCGCGAGGGAGCTGGACGAGATCATCGACGAGGCCCGCCGGCGCGGTCGCTCCGGCGACCCCGTGGTCCGCCAGCGCCTGGCCCTGGCCTGGTCGAAGGTGAAGATCATGGAGGTCAACGGGTACCGCAGCCTCACCGCCGTCCTCCGGGGGGACCACGGCGCGTCGTCGCTCGGGGCCACGAACAAGATGCTCTGGTCCGAGTACCACCGGGACGCCATGGACCTGGCCATGGACATCCTCGGCATGCACGGGCAGGTCCTCACCGGGTCGGGCGACCCGGAGTTCCTCCCCGGCATCGGGCCCCACGCACCGATGGCCGGCTACCCCGTCAGCGCCCTGCAGGCATCCTTCTTCTTCTCCCGCTCCGAGACCATCTGGGGCGGGACCGCCGAGATCCAGCGCAACATCGTGGGCGAGCGCGTCCTCCGCCTCCCGAAGGAGCCCGAGCCCGAGCGGGTGCCCGCTCAGGGCCGCCCGAGCCAGCCCACCAGCGCCTCGAGCACGGCCCGGTCCGCCTGGTAGGTCATCCGGCGGAGGGCCGCCCCCAGCGGGAGCCAGCTGACCTCGTCGATCTCGTCGTCGGGCTCGTGGACGCCGGCCGACGCCGGCTCCATGGCCCAGTAGCGGACGACCTTGCGGCGGCCGTCCCGGTCCAGGTAGCGCACGGTGGCCAGCTCGGGCCCGGCCCTCCCCCGCACCGCGGTCTCCTCCTCCACCTCCCGCAGGGCGCAGGCCAGGTCGTCCTCGCCGGGGTCCGCCTTGCCCTTCGGCAGGGACCAGTCGTCGTGGCTCGGCCGGTGGACGAGGAGGACCTCGATCGTGCCGCCCGACCGGCGCCAGACCGCGCCGCCGGCGGCTCGCATCTCGGCGACCGGCCCGGCGCCGGAACCGGGGCCGGCGCCGCTCATGCCCTGGTCCCCGGCCCTCGCCCCACGGCCAGAGCCTCCCATACCGGGCCGATCGGCTCCCCTACTGCTGGGTGAACGCCCGGCAGGAGCCGCTCGGTGGTGACCGACCGGCAGGCCGCCCAGGTCCGCCTGCAAGGGGAGCTCCCCCGGCTCGTGGTCGAGGTCCTCTCCCCCGGGGCGGCCAACCGAGCCCGGGACGAGACCGACAAGCTCGGCGTGTACGAACGTGCGGGCGTGCCTGCGTACTGGATCGTGGACCCCGAGGGCGCCTCGGTGCGGGGCTTCGAGCACGACGGGACCTGCCTCGGCCTGGTGACCGAGGCGACGGGCCAGGAGGAGGCCGCGTTCGAACGACCCTTCCCGGTCCGCTTCCGCCCCGCCGACCTGAGGGGCTGAGCCTTCGAGCGACGGCGGCGCGCCCGGCGCCGGTAGAGTCCAGGTGATCCCCGAGGAGATCGGTGACCAGCTCCCCGCAGCTTCCCGGCATCTTCCACACCATCGCCCCCCTCCTCAACAACTACGGCTACCTCGCCGTGGGGGGCTTCGTGCTGCTCGAGGACTTCGGCGTCCCGGTGCCGGGCGAGACCACCCTGATCGCGGCGGCTGTCTACGCCGGAGCGGGGAAGCTCAACATCCTCCTCGTGGCCGTCATCGCCTTCGCCGCTGCCGTCGTGGGCGACAACATCGGCTTCGCCATCGGCCACTTCGGCGGACGGGAGCTGGCCCTGCGGTGGGGGCGGTACGTGTTCCTCACAGCGGAGCGCCTCGACAAGGCGGAGGCGTTCTTCGCCCGCCACGGCGGCAAGGTGGTGACGGTCGCCCGCTTCATCGAGGGCCTCCGCCAGGTCAACGGGATCATCGCCGGCATCTCCGAGATGGCGTGGCCCCGCTTCCTCGCCTTCAACGCGCTGGGCGCCGCGCTGTGGGTCGGCGTCTGGACGGCCGTGGGCTACTCGGCCGGCAGCCACCTGGACGCTATCTACCACCAGGTCGTCCGCTACGAGGTGTACTTCGTCGTCGCCGTGGCCGTCCTGATCCTCGCCTTCATCGCCCGCAAGCTGTGGGCCCGGCGCCGGGGCCGGTCGGAGGGCGGCAGGGAGGGCGCTAGCCAAGGCGCGGACGGTGCCGAGACGGCGGAACGGGAGGAGACCAAGGCGTAGAGGGAGGCGGGCAGGCGGCGGGCTGGGCCAGGATGGTCTCATGGAGCTCCAGGAGGTCGTGCGCCGGCGACGCATGGTGCGCAACTACGACCCGGGCCGGCCGGTGCCGGCAGCGGTCCGGGAACGCATCCTCGCCAACGCCCTCCACGCCCCGAGCGCCGGGTTCTCCCAGGGTTGGGCGTTCGTCACCTGCGAGGGCGCCCAGGAGCTCGAGCGGTTCTGGTCGGCTGCCACCCCCTCCTCGGACGGGGGCCGGCCGCTCGACGGCTGGTACGAGGGCATGCGCCGGGCCCCGCTCGTCGTCGTCCCCCTGTCGCACCGCGACGCCTACCTGGACCGCTACGCCGAGGCCGACAAGGGCTGGACCGACCGGTCCGAGGATCGCTGGCCCGTCCCCTACTGGGACATCGACACCGGGTTCGCCGCCCTCCTGATGCTGCTCACCGCCGTGGACGCCGGGCTCGGAGCCTGCTTCTTCGGCATCCCCCCCGAGCGCCTGGCGCCGGTCAGGGAGGCCTTCGGCGTTCCCGCCGCCTACGTCCCCATCGGGGCGCTCACCTTCGGCTACGCGGCCCCGGACAGGCGGTCGCCGTCCCTGCGCCGGGGACGCCGGCCCGCCGAGGAGGTCGTCCACCGGGGGCGCTGGCGGGCCACTCAGCAGCCGAGCCGCCGGTAGCTGGCGCCTGCCGGCCACCCCGCCAGTTACCGGTAGCCGGGGCTCTCGTCCAGCGTGACGTGGAGGCCCCCGGTGTAGGTGCCGTACGCGAACAGGGAGACGGCTCCCAGCCCGTCGCTCGCGGGTCCCTCCCCCCAGCAGGCGATGGCCAGTGTGTTGGGGCCGTGGCCGTCCAGCACGCCGGCGGGGAGGTAGAAGCGGTCCTGGTGGCCGGCCACGTAGCGGCCCATCAGCCAGCCGTTGAGGAACAGCAGCGCGCGGGCCGGGCCCCCGCGCCCGCCGATGGCGAGGCCCACCGGGGTGTCCTGCCCGTGCGGGAGGTGGAGCTCGAAGGTGGTGCGGTACCAGCCGATGCCGGGTGGCAGGCCCCGGGACGCCCAGGTGTCGGGGAGCGTCACCTCCGCCCAGCCGCCGTCCGGGTAGCCGGGCAGGGTCCAGCCGTGGAGCTGGCCGTAGAGCCCACCGGTGTCGAACGGCCCCCTCACCGGGTCGGCGGTGGCCAGGCCCCCCTGGATCCGCCAGGTGATCGGGGCCCGGGAGCCGTCGAGGCTGGCCCAGGAGAGACCGACCGGGCTCTTGTTGGCGTCGTCGGCCAAGGCGTCGCCCGGGTGGCCCATGCTCTCGACCAGCACGGCCACCACGTTGACCCGCCCAGGCCGTGTGTCACCGGGAGGGAACGCGAACGTGTGGGCCCCGTCGGTCGCCGTTCCCAGGTAGGTGCCGTCGAGCCAGACCGAGTAGACCCCCACCCTCGGGTCGGGGGTGTCGGCGTCGACGGTGATGGCGGTCTCCCGCCCGGTCGCCCGGAACCGGCCCCGGTACCACACGTCCCCGTAGTGGAACCCGTAGTCGTCCATGGCGAGGACCGGGCCGACCCGGCGGGAGCCGCGGCCGGGGCCGAGGCGGTCGGCCACCCGCCAGCCGGAGTCGTCGAAGCCGGGCTGGGCCTCCGGCGCGCCGTCGTGGAACCTCCACCGGGCGAGCTGGGGCAGGACGACCGGGGAGCCGGCGGCGCCGGGCGGCGCCGGGCCTGTGGCGGCCACGCCTTCGGGCGCGACCACCGGGAGGACCGCCGCCGGCCCTGGGACCTCTCCCGACCAGCCCCCGGTGGCAGTCGGCCTGACATGCACCGGTCGCCCGTTCCAGGTGATGGCGCTGACCCCTGGGGAGGCGAAGACCGTGACCGGGCCAGCCCGGTCGGCCTGGCCGCGCAGCTGCAGGGCCCGCCGGCCGCCGGCCGAGGTCACCCGGGCCGCCGGCCAGACCAGGTAGGGGCCCACCACCAGGGCCGGCCCCTCGGCGGTCGACACCTCCCAGCACTGCTCGGCCTCGGCGCGGCTGGCCAGGAGCAGGAGCAGGGCCGGACGGCCGCCCCCCGAGACCCGGACCTGGGCCAGCCCCTTGGCGACGTAGTCCAGGCGCAGGTCGCCCCGAGGGGCATCCCAGGTCCGGGCCACCGGTCCCCCCGCCACCCGCACCCGTGGCTTCGACCGGTAGCGCAGGACCGTCTCGCCGTCCTGGCCGGCCGGCTGGTAGAGGACGGCCAGGTCCCGCCGCCCGATCCTCTCGTGGGTGAGGAGCTCGGAGGTCGAGTAGACGAGGAGCTGGCCACCCATGCGGTAGCCGGCGACGAGGAGCCGGGACTGCCGCCCGTCGAGCTGGATGGCCGTCCCCGGCTGCTGGGGGACCACGGGGTAGTCCCCGGCCCGGCTCTCGATGCTGATGTGGGTCGACAGCGGCCGGAGGGTGTCGAGATCCCTCGGGCGCAGCTCGTAGACCTCGGTCCCAGTGGCCCGGTCGATCCTGGCCTCCTCGGCCACGGCCGGGTTGGCGGGGGGCCGGGCGGCCAGCGGATCGGTCCGGGCCAGCGGGGTCAGCGTTCCCACCAGGTATCCCAGCAGCTTCTCGGCACCTGCCTTGCCCGTCAGCTGGCCAGTGGCGGTGATGCCGGCCCCCTGGTCGGCATCGGTGCCCGCGCCCGGGTAGGCCAGCCATCCCCAGTCCACCCCGCCGGCGGCCATGTACGTGGAGACGACGGTCGCCCCCTGGCCGATGGCCGCCTCGTCGAACACGTTGACGAAGCTCGGGCCGGTTGCGGCGTACTGGCAGGCGTCGCCGGCCGGCATCCTCCAGCCGTCGTAGAAGCCCCCCTGGAGCTCGGAGAGGAACTTCGGGTCGCCGGCCGCCACCTTGCCGGCGTCGGCGAAGAAGCTCGGGACCGCGCCCCATACGTCCGGCCGGCCGCAGATGGACGGGCGCTGCGGGTAGGAGTCGGTGGCGTACAGGGCGGGCGCTCCGGGGCCGCTGGCGAAGCGCCCGGTGGAGCAGCAGTCGTTGGTGAACATGGGAACGGTGATCCCGTCCGCCCGGGCCTCCGCCTCGATCTCCTCCATGTAGCGGGGGTCGACGTTGAAGTCGTACTCGTTCTCGACCTGGTACAGGATGACGGAGCCGCCCCGGCTCACCTGGTTGGCGGCGATGATGGGGTTGATCCGCCGCAGCCACCCGAGGTAGGCGGCGGTGTAGTCAGGGGCGCTGGAGCGCGACCGCCCGGCCTCGGTGTCCACCCAGCCCGGCAGGCCCCCCGAGTCGGCGGCCGCGCTTATGTAAGGGCCCGGGCGGGCGATGACGTACAGGCCGGCCCGCTTGGCCATGCGCAGGAAGAGGCCCACGTCCCTCACCCCGGAGAAGTCGTAGACGCCCGGCGCCGGCGAGTGGTACGCCCAGTTGAAGTAGACGGACACGGCGTTGTAGCCGAGCGCCCGCATCGTCTGGAGGCGCTCCAACCACAGCGACGGGCTGGGCAGGCGCCAGTAGTCGAGCTCCCCCGCCCAGACGAGGAGGCGCCGCCCGCCGATCTCGAGCGAGTAGCGGTCGAAGGTGACGGCGGGCCCCCGGGCCGGCGGGCGCCCGGTGGCCGTCACCCCCTCGGGGTGACCGGCCGCGGCGCCTCCCCGGGCGGGAGGCGCCAGGGGCAGCCTCCCAGCCGTCAGGGGGGCGAGGCCGGCTGACACGACGAGCGCTGCCACAGCCAGGCCCCCTCCCAGCCGCAGGCGGTGGCGACGGAGAACGCTCACTGGGGCGGGCATGGTAGGAAAGCGCGGGCCAGGAGTGGCGGCATGGCGGCCCGCCGGGGCCAAGCTTCACGAGGTTGTCATCGCGCGGACCGGGTTCCGTCAACTGCTGACGGCATCGGCCTCGTAGACGCGGGCTGCGAACCCGTCCAGGGCCCGGGCGCAGTCCCCCAGCGCCGCTTCGGCCTCCTTCGCCCCGGCGGCACCGAGGGCG